>PLZT01000614.1 GCA_003152255.1 Methylocystaceae bacterium
AGGCCGTCCACATCATCAGGTCCGGGATGTTTCGGCGAGGCACAAAAAGCGTAGAATCCAATTCGGGCCTGTCCGCAAGCCCCCTGATCGCCGCTCAAACGAAAGCCAAACCCGCCGCCACAGACAGGATCAAAGGGAGGGGGGTGTGAACGGTTGCGATCGCTTAGTCTGGCCGATGGCCAGATGGGAATGTTACTGGACTGAAGCCTATCACCCTCATAGTTTTTTTGCAGATATAGGGCAGGACGATCCATGTCCATGCGAGTCCGGAATCCGGTATAAGGCCTGCTGCTTTACCAAACCAGGAGTAAAGCGTCCACATATGCAATTTCGCTTCGCCCGGGTCAAAGAGGCGCTACCCGAAATTGCTTTCGGGGGTTACGAAGATAAGATAGTCAGGACGGCGAATTGAGTAACAAGAGCCGATGTCGGCTTCCCACCCCTCTGCAACGTTCGAGCTGGCCTCGATCAGCGGCAGTTCCGGGTGATCCTCGCCCGTTTGGGTCTGAACGCCTTGCGTCCGCTCGATCTCCAATAGCGCCCACGCGCGGAGACAACCTCTACCGCTGGTTCGCGCCAAGCCCGGACTTCGGGAGAGCTCTCAGCTCCGAGGGCTTACGACATCCAACCACTCACGAATAGGCCCCGAAACCTCCCCATCTTGGCGAACGTCAAATACCTCTTCGTCTCTCAACTGAATCCTGCAAACCGAGAACGCTAGTTCTTCCCCGAAGCTGTTATCCACCAAAATAGTGGCATCAGCTACGGACGCCGCGAGTTTTATAGCATTCTGAGTTCGCGAAAAACGCGCTTCAAGTTTCTCCCTCGCAACATCGTGCCCGCCAGCGGCAACACGCGTTTCAACGCGCGCGACTGAGAGCACGAAACTTGTTAGCCCTACGAAGCATAGCAACACGAAATATCCGGCGCTTTGCATCTGCCTGATCGAATCGATTTTTGATGATACGGAGCCGTCTTCATTTTTGTGCCAATAAGAGAACACGGTCTCAATCGCGAAGGGAACACCTTGAGCCATCGCGTGTGCCCCAATGGATTCTACTCCTTTCTGCGCAACGTGCATCCAACTCTCGTCACTGTCTCGAATCTTTGCTGCCCAGTCTGGCAGAAATGCACCTTCCGGCTCAGGAAGGATTGAAAGCATCATCCGATCAGCGTTGATCAAAGGTATCTGCAAGTATGGCGACAAGTGTTGACGCCACATGGTTGACTTTCCTGACCCATTATGTCCGGCTAAAATAATGCCAAGGGGCTTGTCAGCGTCACTCTGAGCATGAATAACGCGGCTTATTGCATTGCTAAGCGATGTCATGCAGCAACTACAAACTCGCCATTTATAAAATTCACGCGCTCACGGTGCCCGTCGACTTCTCGAATAAGGAAACCTGGCCGTTCTAGATCCACATGATACCTAGGTATATTTTTCGCTATCCCTAACTTCACCCCAGGTTCGACAAACGCCGTTCCAGCGCGAGCTAATGCCGCACGTCCAACCTCGATGTTATGTTTTACCAATGCGGAGTTCACTTTGCTCGGCTGCCCCTCAATGATAACCGACCCAAAGGCTACCCCCCAGGGCGACTTTTTGTCCTTACGTCCAGATACGCGAGTCACGAACCTCTCGGCCTTACCCACGCTAGAGGCGGCAGTATTTCTTTCTGCTTTTTTCAACCCAACACCAAAAATACCGAATTTTGACACCGCACGTTTAACTCCCTCGTCTCGAATTAGCTTGGCCAACAGCCTCGTCTTCTCAGGAGAAACTTGAAAAGCTCGCGCCACTACCATGGCTTCACCGCTCTTCACAGTGCCTCTTACAACCTTTTGCTTCGGCGTCTTGGGTAGGATCACACTTGCACCTCTGCATATAATTCAGCGCGGTCTTTCTCCGCAGGGAGCGATGTCGCCCGATTCCCCGAAATGATAACTTAAGATAGCTGCCAGAGGTTTCCAAGCATTGTCATTCCCGTTCCCGGCTTGATGTCCGACTGCCAACTTCTTCGCCCTCGCGTTAAGGCTTGGATTCTCGGATAGCCGCCTGCGTGATCGGCCTTGGACCCTCGGAGTGGGCGGAAACGTTTTTCATGGTTTGTGCCGCAGCTGCGGCGTTCCTCTACGATATTGCTTAGCGCCCGCAGACGACCTATGCCGCGTCGGCTTCGGGTCATCGTTGCCTGTCCAGCCCTGTTTTGAGTGAGTCCGCTTATCCTCAAAAAGCGTCCGCGACAGAAAACATCGCAAGCTGCAGGTTCGCGCCAAGAGTGGCTATTTGGAAGTCGCATCGGCCGGCGTCATCAAGCCGGAGGCCAAAGACGCACCGAAAAAGTTCAAACGCTCGCATGTCAACATCAGAAGGCGAAATTAAAGCGTTATTTTACTATGCCTTCGAAAATCTGTTCCTCTTAGAGTTCTCTTTCAACGTGTCGAGGAAATCCGCCCACCATTGGGCCATTTCGACGCGCTCGGCCCAATAGACGCCACGAGCGTAGGCGCGGCGCACTTGGTCGGGGTCTTGATGTGCGAGCGCGCGTTCAATCGCATCCGACGAAAACTTTCCGCTTTCGTTGAGCAGGGTTGAGGCGGTCGCGCGAAAGCCGTGCGAGGTGACTTCGTCCTGAGAATAGCCCATGCGCCGAAGGGCGGCGTTCAAGGTGTTCTCGCTGATGGCGCGCACAATGGTGCGCGTTCCCGGAAACAGCAATCGTCCTTCGCCCGTGATCGGGCGCAGCGCCTCCAGAATCGCCAGCGCTTGGCGCGAGAGCGGGACGTGGTGTTCTCGACGCATTTTGGTTCGGCTCGCCGGAATGGTCCATACGGCCTTGTGGATGTCGAACTCGGACCACTCCGCCATGCGCAGTTCGCCGGGGCGGCTGAAGACAAGCGGGAGAAGTTTCAGGGCGGCGACGGTGGACGGTTGCCCACTGAACCCGTCAATCGCGCGCAGAAGGCCCCCAAGCACCGCAGGGTCGGTGATAGCCGGGCGATGCTTCACCCTCGGCGACATGAGCGCGCCCTTCAAAGCGCTGGTGGGATCAGTTTCCGCCCGAGCCGTGGCGATGGCAAAACGGAACACTGCTCCGATGGTCGCGCGCAGGCGCTTCGCGGTTTCGAGATTGCCACGTGTCTCGATCGGCTTCAGCACCGCGAGTAATTCCTGGGGCTTGATGTCGGCGATCGGCCGCTCGCCGAGCCCCGGCGTCGCAAGAGAGAGTAGCCATGTGACCTTCCCCAGCGTCGCCGACGCGCGCCCCTCGCGCCTCAGCTTGTCGATATATTCATCCGCCAGTCCTTTGAAGGTTGTCGCGTTCGAAACGGCTTTGGCCAGCTTTTCGAGTTTTCTTTGCTGGCCAGGGTCTACCGCGTCCGCGAGCAGCGCCTTCGCCTCATCGCGCCTCGCGCGTGCGTCCCTCAGCGACACTCCAGGATAACCGCCAAAGGAAAGCGTGCGCTCCTTGCCATCAAAACGATAGGCCATGCGCCAAAGTTTGGACCCTTTCGGATCGATTCGCAGGTAAAGGCCGCCTCCGTCGAAAAGCTTCTTCGGCGTCGTCACCGCCTTCGCGGTTCGAACTTCAATGTCGGTGAGCGGCATTTGCGGGTATCCCGTGTGGGTATCCGGTTTATGGGCATTGCCGGAATGCCCACATAAATACCCACAAACTACCCGGCTGCAAGGACACGCCTTGGGACGGCTGGACACGCTCAAAAACGCGAATCCGCTGTTTTGTCTAATGTTCTGAGACGGTTAGGGACGATCTGAAACTTCGGGAGATCGTGGAGTGGTGCCGCAAGAGGGATTCGAACCCCCGACCCCATCATTACGAATGATGTGCTCTACCAACTGAGCTATTGCGGCGATTCTCGCGCCTTGGCGCCGGAACCGGCGTCACTCTTATCTAGGATGCGCCGCGTTTTCAACCCGGGGCCGCGCCCAAGCGTAAATCAAATTCAACTCCTTTGGCGCGCTGTGTTCTGGCCAGGCGCGGAAGGCAGACTCGCCAAGGCTTGCCGGCGCAGCTGCTCGACCTCCTCCTTGGCCTTGGCGGCTTCCGCGAGCGCCCGCTTGGCGACCCGCCGCACTTGGCGATGGCTCAGCCAGCTGCTCGCGCCGCCGGCGATAACGCCGAGCGCCGCCGCAGTCAGAACGACAAGAAACAATGGGGCTTCGAAGGACGGGCCCGTCAATCCGCCGCCAGGAAACGGGTCCAGCGAAATTTTCACCGATCCTCGGTTCGCCAGAGCGAAAAACAGGATCAGCAAACCAAGCGGGACATAGACGAACAGGCGCAGCAACGATCGCATCAAGGTTCCTTTTGTCTTTCGGTTCCTGTCCGCGAGCGGCGCGGAGCCCGCCCGTCGCCAGCGTCCGTCCGGCTGGCTCAGCCCTTGTAGTTCTCGTTGAGGCGCTCGCGCATCTCCTTGCCTGTCTTGAAGAAAGGCACGTTCTTCTGTTGAACGGAAACCTGCTCGCCGGTCCGAGGGTTGCGTCCCGTGCGGGCTTCCCGCCGCTTTACCGAGAAAGCGCCAAACCCGCGCAGCTCAACCCGGTCGCCGCGCGCCAGCGCGGCGGTGATTTCATCGAGAATCGTGCTGACGATGGTCTCCACGTCGCGGTGGTACAGATGTTCGTTGCGGCTGGCGATGCGTTGGATCAGTTCTGACTTGATCATGGAACGGTTCCGCTTGCGAGGTGGCGCCATGGACATGCGATCGCGCGGCCAGGGCGAAAAAAAATCAATTGGCGCCAGAACCCTGCCAAATCGCTAGGAGCCCGTCAAGACTGGCGCTTTCGCTTTGTCCGCCGAACTGGTCAATGAACGAAGCAAGCTTAATGAAACCGGCGGCTCGGACGCCCGACGAGGCGAGGCCCAACAGGCCCGCGCGTTCGATGCTCGGTTTCTTTTTCCAGTCCCGCACCGGCAGCTTCTTGGCGATGTTCTTGTTTGTCTCCAGCCAGGCGATCGCATCGCTCTCGCCGCCGATGAGGTCCGCGAGCTTCAGCGGAATGCCCTGGCGGCCGGTGAACACCCGGCCGTCCACGACCTTGGCGAGCTCGGCGTCATCGAGATTGCGTCGCGTCTTCACCAGATCCTTGAACCAGTCGTAGCTGTCGACCACCAGCGAATTGATCGCCGCCTTGGCCGCCTCGGTGGTCGGCTCGAAGCCGTTGGGGGAGGCTTTCAGCGGCGTCGACTTTATCTCTTCGACGCTCACGCCCAGCGAGTCGAGGGCCTTGGCGAAATTGGGAAACTGGAACAGGACGCCAATAGAGCCGATCAGCGAATTGCCGCGGACGACGATCTCGTCGGCGCCGATCGCGGCGATATAACCGCCAGACGCGGCGAGCGTGCCCACGACCGCCACGACTGGCTTCTTTTCGGCGAGTTTGCGCAGCTCCAAATAGAGTTTTTCAGCGCCCGCGGTGGTGCCGCCGGGGCTGTCGATCTTCAACAAAACGGCGCTCGCCTTGGAATCGCCGATGTCCTTGATAAGCTGGATGGTGTCCTCGTCGCCGGTGATGATGCCCTCGATGGACAGGCGCGCGATATGGGGAGCGGCTTTTTCCATCGTGTCGAATCCGGAGAACTTCGCGACGGCGACCAAGGCCGCCAGCAGCGCGGCGCCAATGGCGGCGATGCGCCAGAAGCCGAGTTTGCGCCGCAAGCGGCGGCGATCCACCATGTAGTCGCTGGAAGAGGACATGAGCGCGGTTCTCGGTTTGGGCGCGGAGGTCCGTCGCCAGGAATCAGAGGCGGGAGATTACATCGCTTTGCCTTAAGACCAAATATCGGCGCCATTGCATCGCGGCATTATCTGCGTTAGCTGGGCCGCATGGACTGGCGCCCGCGACCGCGTAAGGATAGGCGATGAAACTTCCCAATCAATTTTACCGTCCTCTGGCCATTGGCGCCCCGGCGCCCTTGCGCGAACTCCCGGTCAAGTTGGAACGCATGATTCATTTCGTGCCGCCCCACGTCGAAAAGATGCGCGCGAAAGTCCCCGAGATCGTCAAACAGGTCGACGTGGTGCTCGGCAATCTCGAAGACGCCATTCCGGCCGACGCCAAGGAAGCCGCGCGCAAGGGCTTCATCGAAATGGCCAAATCGACCGATTTTGGCTTAACCGGGCTGTGGACGCGCATGAATGCGCTGAACTCGCCCTGGGCGCTCGACGACATGATCGAAATCGTCGGCGCGGTCGGCGACAAGCTTGACGTCGTGATGCTGCCCAAGGTCGAAGGCCCCTGGGACGTCGCCTATCTCGACCAACTGCTGGCGCAGCTCGAGGCCCGCAATGGCGTCAAAAAGCCGATCCTGATCCACGCCATCCTGGAGACCGCCGAAGGCGTCAAGAACGTGGACGCCATCGCCAGTTGCTCGCCGCGCATGCACGGAATCAGCCTCGGACCGGCTGATCTCGCGGCTTCCCGCGCGATGAAGACCACCCGCGTCGGCGGCGGCCATCCCGAATATAAGGTGATCGCCGACGCCACCGAGGCCGGCGCCGCCCGCCCGACCTACCAGCAGGATCTATGGCATTACACCATCGCCAAAATGGTCGACGCCTGCGCCGCCGCCGGCATCAAGGCATTTTACGGGCCGTTCGGCGATTTTTCGGACGCCGCCGCGTGCGAGGCGCAGTTCCGCAACGCTTTTCTTCTGGGCTGCGCCGGCGCCTGGTCACTGCACCCCTCGCAGATCACGATCGCCAAAAGAGTGTTCTCGCCCGACCCCGCCGAGGTGGCCTTCGCCCGCCGGGTGCTGGAGGCCATGCCGGACGGCACCGGCGCCGTGATGATCGACGGGCGGATGCAGGACGACGCCACCTGGAAGCAGGCCAAGGTGATCGTCGATCTCGCCAGGCAGGTCGCCTCGAGCGACCAGGAGTTCGCCCAAATTTATGGGTTCTGAAG
>PLZT01000399.1 GCA_003152255.1 Methylocystaceae bacterium
TGGCGGTTGCTACATAAGACCGCAAGCTTGTCCATCACGGACGCCAAAGGCGGCAAAGTGCTCGTGCGCTGTCATGCCGGTTGCGATCAGCGCGACGTGATCGCCGCGCTTCGCTTGCGCGGTCTGTGGGACACCGACGGCGGCCTCGAAGGGCAGCCCCTGCGTCAGGACGATCGCCGGTGTTCCGCCAAGTCTGATCCAGGCGACCTGAAGCGGACCGAGGCGGCGCTTGCGATTTGGCGAGCTTCGCAACCGGCTGATGGAACGTTGGTCGAAGCCTATCTGCGCTCGCGCGGGCTGAAGGTTTTGCCGCCATCCGCTATCCGTTTCCATGGAGGACTGAAGCATCACTCGGGTGGCGTCTGGCCAGCAATGGTGGCGCTCGTGACGAATGGCGTTGACGACATGCCGCTTGCGATCCACCGCACCTTCCTCGCCCGCGACGGTCGCGGAAAGGCACCGGTCGACACCGCGAAGATGATGCTCGGGCCATGCCGAGGCGGCGTGGTGCGCCTCGAGAAGCCAGGCGAGGTGCTGATGGTCGGCGAAGGAATTGAGACCTGTCTCGCCGCGATGCAGGCGACGGGACATGCCGCCTGGGCCGCGCTCTCGACCTCGGGCCTGCGGGCTCTCGATTTGCCGCGCGATGTGCGCGACGTGATCGTGATCGCCGATGGCGACGATCCCGGCGAGGCGGCCGCGCAAGATTGCGGTCGACGCTGGAAGCGCGAGGGTCGGCGGGTGCGCATTGCCCGCCCACCCCAAGGCATGGATTTCAATGACCTGCTCAAAGCCGGCGCGCCTTCCACTGCTGAGGTGGCACGATGAGCTTGGATCACAATCTTGCCGACGGCAAAGACGCCATCGTCGGCATCATCGAAAAAGCAGAGGAAATTAATGATTCTTTGGTCACCGAGGACGCCGCAGCGCTTCAATTTGCGCGCCGCTATGTGGGCACCTTGCGGTTCTGTCATTCTCGCGGGAAGTGGTTTCTCTGGACTGGCGCTTACTGGAAGATCGACGACTATGGAGTCGCCTACACCCATTGCCGCGAAATCGCGCGCGAGTTGGCCGAAGCCGAGGAGGATCGCGTTCGCGTGAGCGCAGGAAAGTCAGCGTTCGTCAACGGTGTCGAACGCTTCTGCACTAAGGACAAAAGGTTTGCCGTTACGGCATCAAATTTCGACACCGATCCGTTTCTCCTCGGCACTCCGGACGGCACCATCGATCTGAAGACGGGCGAATGCCGGAACGCGACGCCGGAAGAAGGCATCAGCATGATCACGGCAGTCGCTTCCGACTTCGTGGCGGGACATCCGCGCTGGACTTCCTTTCTTCAAGAAGCAACGGGCGGCGACACGGGGCTTATTCGCTTCCTCCAGCAATGGTGCGGCTACTGTCTGACCGGGTCAATCCGCGAGCACGCCTTGCTGTTCATTTACGGCCCTGGCGGAAACGGAAAGAGCGTCTTCATCAACGTCATTTCCGAAATTCTGGGCGATTACGCCAAGGTCGCCGCCATGGACACGTTTACGGCCTCGAAGAACGAGCGCCATTCCACCGATCTCGCCAAATTGTGCGGCGCACGGCTCGTTACGGCGTCGGAGACCGAGGAAAATAAGTCATGGGCTGAAGCGCGGATCAAGCAATTGACCGGCGGCGACGCGATCTCTGCGCGGTTTATGCGTCAGGATTACTTCGAGTATAGGCCGTCCTTTAAGCTCACTATCGTGGGCAACCATCAGCCCGCTCTTCAGAATGTGGATGATGCGATGCGCCGCAGGTTGAACCTCGTCGGCTTCAACCACAAGCCTAAACATCCGGATAAGCAACTCGAGGAGAAACTTCGCGCCGAATCGCCTGCGATCCTGGCGTGGATGATTGCTGGCTGCCGGGATTGGCTGGAGAACGGATTGGCGCGGCCGCAATCCGTGATAGCGGCGACCGAAACCTACTTTTCCGAGCAGGATGTCATCGGTCAATGGCTTGAGGAGATGTGTGATGTCCGCCTGAATGACAGGTCGTATATCGAAAGCGTTGCGGACCTCTATTCATCCTGGACAAAATTCGCCGCAGAAAACGACGAGTCGGCCATGTCGACAAAGAAATTTTCGTCTCGGATGGCCGCGCGAGGATTCGTCAAACACCGGACAGACCGGGTGCGCTCTCTGGTAGGCCTTAAGCTGAAGCGGTGTGTTTAATGGTCGCGAGCATGACGGATGACAGATCGTGACAGATAATCGCATTATCGCCCTATACGCGCGCACCCGTTGGGCGGCTTTAAGGAAAAAACCGTCATGATCTGTCATCCGTCATCGCGAATGAGGAGACGCCACTTGACGATGTAGATCGTCTCACTTTGCGCTGAGGCCCCATGCCCCTTGCTGGAACAGCCGTAGACGAAAATATCCATGACGCCGTAGGCGCTTCGCCAGTCCTTAAATGTCGACGTGTCGTCAACCTGATCGAGGAGCTACCGATGACTAAACACAAGCTCACGCCGCGCCAAACGCGCTTTTGCGAGGAATACGTCAAAGACCTGAATGCAAGCGCCGCTTATCGTAGGTCGGGTTATTCCGCGACGGGTCACGCCGCCGAGGCCAATGCCGCGAGATTGTTGAGAAATGCTGAGGTTGCCGCTGCAATCGCCGCCGCTATGGTTGAACGTTCGCATCGCACCGAGGTTTCGGCAGACCGCGTCATCGCCGAACTCGCCAAGGTGGCATTCGCCGACCCGCGCAAATTGTTCGACGCGAACGGAGTGCTAAAGCCCCTCGACCAGATCGACGACGACACGCGAGCCGCGCTGGTCATCGAAGTCACCCAAGGGACCGACGCCGACGGCAACCCGACATTCGCCCGCAAGGTGAAGTTCGCCGACAAGCTCGTCGCGCTCGATAAGCTGGCACGCCATCTTGGGCTTTTCGTCGATAAGGTGAAAATCAGCGGCGACGCTGAGAGCCCGATCATGGTGATGATCCAGCGCATCAACAGCCAAGGCTCATCGATCCGACCTGTTATCGAAGGCGTGGTCGAGGAATACGGTCGGGCGGCGTAAGCTCTTCTCTCTGGCCAGACGGCGCTTCGCCCTTCGGCTCTCCGCCCGCGAAGGCTTGTGATATTCCGGCCTTCGCGGAATTGTTGGTGTCGGATGTTCACCAATTGATGTGCTACAACAATTCGCTTCTGAATGCCTCAGCCTCATTGATTTAGCCGAGTCACTCTCCGGCGCGAGCCTAATAGATGCTTTTTTTGAAAGGATTTTGCGCTGTGATGAAAAGACCCGCTGTTGCCTTCGCCCTGGTAATTGCCGCCGGCCAGATCGCGGGCTGTGCTCATGTTCGCCCCGAGGATTTGACCGCGTGGGAAGGCCAGCCCGTCGAGCTTCTCGACAAGCAGCCCATCTTTCTCACGATGCACTTAGTTCGCACCGTCACAGCTGATGGAACAGAAATCCGGAATTATGTGAACGGCGCTGCTGTCGGGTCGTGTGATGGCGGCGGCACTGTTGCAAGAGGCGGCTTCGTCAATTCAGCGACCTATAGTCAATTCTCGTCATGCATCGCACGCTTTGCCGCCTGCAATAATATTTTCTACATCAAGGATGGCCACGTGCTGCGGTATTCACCAATCGGAACGGGCGGCGCTCGCTGCTACACGAACGAAGCCAATACCCCGAATTTCTCGGGTGCCGCGAACATATAAGGGGAGGGGCGCGCACTTGTCCGGCTAGTGGTTAAAATCTGACACTTGGAACACCGGCTTAGGCATTGAAAGGGAGGCCGTAGGAGGCAGCAATGCGTCAACGGACGTGGGGTTCGTTCAGCAAGCAAGCGTCTTTGGTCGGCAGCAGCCCCTAACGCTCAGGCGTAGAACGCGAATTGATCAAGCGTAAGCAATGCCTGCAAAGCTCGCGCCTGGGTGTAGTGTTCGGCTTTTGCTCGCCCGTGACCAACTGCGTTCCTGGCTGCGCTTTGTTGATTCGCGCCGGCGTCGAAATCCGCATAAGTGTAATGTTTGAGATAGTGGGCGAACTCCGTCGGGAAGAATAGCGTGTCCTTTCCTCCCGCCATCTTGGTGGCGGTGTCGACAGTGAAATCCAAGAGCTTAGCGATCTTGCGAGGCCGTTGTCCGGTCGCGGCGAAACAGGCCTCGACGATAATGCCCTCAATCTCGGTCAGCACGACTTTCAGACACGCTACCCAGTCGCTTTCCTTGTAGGCTTTCACGCCAGAGCGAAGGATCGCCTCTTTTTCCTTGAAGTGAGGCTTTGACATCCAGCGGTCGAACATTTGATCCAGACGTTCGCTGGTGAACTTGGCTGCAAGCGCGGCCTCCGCAACATCCAGTGGAAACCCGGACTCGCAGGCGCTGCTCAGAGCTTTGAACTCCCCAGTCATAATCTCGATGAAGGGAAACCAACCGGCGGCGACAACACGTGTGAACACCGCTTCATCCGCCAGAACCGCGTAGAGCCCGGCGTAGCGCATCTTCCGATATAGGGTACCTAGAACGCGCTTTGCATCCACAATGTTAAGGCAACCGTCGGGGTTGAAGTCGAAGAAGAGACCGAACCGAAACCCTTCTCGGAAGAGAACAATGATCCGGTCCTCGGTCGTTATATCCACCAGCGGAAACCACATGCCGGTTAAGTCAGCGAAGTCGTTCTCGAAGAGCACTGCGCCAGCGAGCACGCTTCGTTTCAAACGCGCCTCCGCCATGACTGCTGCCGAGTCGATCCACAGTTCCCCGGTGTTGTCCGGCTTCATCACCAAGAGAATCGTGCTAGCGCGGTCAAGGGCCGGACATTCTCCAACACGCTGGGCGCAGTGGTTGATTGCCGAGATGAGGTTTGGTGCCACTCGATGAAACAGCGCTTGGTCTGAGGTCATTGAGCCGCGAATCCATACCTTAATGGAGGAAGTCCCAGGCAATGCCGCTTCGGCGGACACTCCACGAAGGTTTGCGTCGCGCAGGATGATGGGCTTGCCAACGTTGCCCGCCAGCACGGCCGGCCTTGAGGTGGTCGGATCCGCCCTTGTCTCGCTCACTTCATGCTCATCAGGAATAGTCATGTCTGTTTGTAGCACGGCTGGCCCGCACGAAGCGACGCACTATAGCTGCCGTGTCGCGAGACGGTTTCAGTTTTGGTCGCAGTCAAGACGCTCTAGACGGGCATCGAGCGTTAGATTAGAAGGGCAGGCCGAAGTGACTTAATTGCCGTCCTCCTCGTCGTTGTCCATCTGTAAAATCTCGCTGTTGAGGCGAGCTATTTCATTAAACAACCGCGCCGCCTCGCTCGCCGCTGGCTCCCGATCGCCTTTGGCCTTCTGCTCGTCCTCCTCGGGCAGGAACAGATACTCGTTTCGCGTCCGCTCCCACGCCTCGTCCCAACTCAGGCCAGCACCTTGGAATGCGTCCATGTCCCTCGCCGTCAGCGTCGCCGCCGTCTGTAGCTCCTGCTCCAGTATCCCCGCGTCATCGAGCTCCATGAACATGTCCGGTCGAAACTCTTTCCAGTGGGCTCTCGCTTGCTCCACCCAATTTTGAAGGTTCATTTGTCGTTCCTTTTGGTGCAGCGTGCCGCTCGCGGACGCTGTGAGCGCGCCGGACGGCGGGGCTTTACCTTTGTGTGCAGAGAACGAAGGCGCTGATTGATTTGGCCCGCTCCGCGAGATCGGCTGGATCGAGAGGCTTTGTCGCCGCGCCAGACGAGGCGTAGCTGACGTGATTGGCATCAAGGAAAGACGCGAGCAAAGAAGATTTGATCGCGAAATTGACGTTCTGCGGCAGATCGCCGCCGCGCGCCGCGACTTTGAGCGCATCGAGCTTGCTGGCGACGACGCCGATAATATTGCCGCCCATGTCCAGCAGCGGGCCGCCAGAATTACCGCTCTGCACCGGAGCCGAGATTTGCACCTCTCGGCTGTCATCCCCGATTCCGGACAACGCAGTGATATTGCCGAGCGTGAAATTTCCTGACGACGAGAGAAGATCGACGTGCGGGTATCCGAACGCCGCGACGCCCTCGCCTAGCCGCGCGCCAATGCGGATGCGTGCCACAGCCCGTGGCGTTATCGTCGTGCGCAGCAGCGCGAGATCGTTGATCTTGTCCTTCACGACAACGCGTGCCGCGCCAACCGAGCCGTCGTCGGTCTTGGCGGAAATTGAAACGCAGGCGTCGACGACATGGGCGTTGGTGACGAGTGCGCCGTCGACGGCGACGAAAAAGCCTGTTCCACCCGAAAGTGTCGGGGATTCCTTTCGCGCCTCGGGCGCGCGACTGGGAGGAACTGCGGCGGGAGTGGTGGAGGGAACTGCCGCAACGACGGTTGGCTTCGGAGCCGGGAAAAACCGATCGGCGATCGTCTTGGCGCGATCGGCGATGTCGGCCAGATATTTATCAGCGTCCGTGCCCCATTTTGCCCGGTTCGGGCCGGCATAGAGCGCTTTGATCGCATCGTCCATCGACATGCCGGCGTCGAGGAAGCCCCTTAGTTTCCCGGCGGCATGGTCGATGGACGTGTCAGCGTTATACGGATTACCGCCGAGGGCTGCGACTTCCGCGTCCGACATATTGATAATGCCGCGCATCTTCGGGCCGGGACCTGTTGATTTGACGAATGGGTTGAACCCGGAGTCCTTCTGCGCAATTGCCATGAGCGCATCGACGGGAACTTGATATTTCTGCGAGGCATTTGCGAATTTGCTCACCATTTCCAGGCTTGGAGCGGTCGCATAATTGAAACTCTCCCGCTCCCTGTCCGCCAACATATCTGCTCTGGCGAGGTCGGCGGCCGCCACCTGTTGGTCTGCCGGGAGATAGGCGGGGTCGGAAATCGTGTAATTTGAATCGCCTGCCGTGATAACCGGCGCATTGAAAGCAAGAACGATGTTGAGCGCAATCATGGGGGTCATCTGATTCTTTTCAAAAAGGCACGGATGATCGTCAGCTTCTACAGGCGAGACACGCTACAGAAGCGTCCACGACGCAGTTCGCTCAGATGCAGATGCTATCGCGTATTGACCGGCTCTGGTGGTAAATCGTCTCACGCATCGCTGCGGATTGCGAATTCCGACGCAAGCCGG
>PLZT01000631.1 GCA_003152255.1 Methylocystaceae bacterium
TGGTGGCGGTTGCTACATAAGACCGAGAATGTGCTGGCGCGTGTTCATTGTGAGACGCTCCAGCGCCTCTATGATTTCGGCGCGATCGACAGTTTGTTTCGTCTCTTTGGCCAAGCGTGTTTCCGCAAGTTTGGTTTGAACGCCTTTTAGAGCCACACCCGCTTTCAATGATTGCATCTTTGCTTGGCTGGTTTCGTGAACCCTTCCAGACGCTGAGCTGCGCAATTGGGCACAGTAAGCCTGTGTAGCGAGTTTCAAATCAAACAAACCATCGTCGCCCCTGCTGATGACGCCGCGCGCCTGCAACATTGAGACCCTTTGGTGTGAGATGCCAAAGTATGCCGACAGCTCAAGATTGGTTACGCGACCGTTCATTCTACATTTCTCGCTCTAGTTGCAAGCAACCCCTGAGATGAAAAAAATTACACATTCATCTTGCTAATCCGGGGCTGCGTGCCGCTTTGTGTTTTGTTGGCTAGGAAGGACCCCCAATGATATCCGTAGGTTATGCGAAATGATCCGCCTAAGCTTGGCGCGTGGAAGGGGCGCTGTTTGGGCGCGACGGGGGCTGGTGCAACCGGGAGTTGCATGGGTCATATCCCCGCCTCCGCCGTCGCTCCGCCATCCAGATCCATGAGACGCATATCCTCATCATATTGGAGTTGTTCTGCTTGGCGCGCCGACTCGATCGCAGCAAGCACGTCGATTCGGCCAACCTCCTATGAATCACGCAAATCCGTCGCCGGGAATCCCCTAATTGATGACAGGCCCTAGAAATCCAACCCGGCGAAAACGAGTCGCCTCCTGTGTGGATTGTTTTGGCAATTGCGTATTCATGACGCGATCTTCGTTCGCAAGCCATTCCGTCGCAAGGACAAATATCCCTCGTTTTCGGCCAAGGCCCTTGGCTCCATTGACGCGCTGGAGCTTAATGGCGGCGACTTTTCAAGGCATTGCTTTTGGGCCCGGTTGTCCAACGAGCGCGTCGAAAACTGACAGGTCCGCGCGGTCGGAGAGATTCCTGTCGTCGACGCCGTGCCTAACTCATTCCGCGGAAAGGCTGCATGGTCCAGGCGTCGGCATTGCATCAACGGCGCGCTGGAAACGCCAGGCCCGAAAGTCTGCAATTGGCGCACCGCTGCCGCCTGAGGATGTGTATGTAGCGGCGGCGAGTTGGGGTTTCAGCGGACCCGCTCGAAGGATGCGCCCACGGCGCGGGTTGACTCGTTGCGGTCGTCGTCACAGTCATGGAAAAATGGGCAAAGCTCGAGAATTCGGGGATCGAGCCTTGATTGGGAATTGCGTATCATGACTTTCACCGATGCTCCAGCACGGCTACGTTACCGCTACGTCCGGAGAACTTAACCCAGTGTCATCGCCATATGGCAGGCTGCTTTATCAGTGCCTACTGTAGATAAGGACGGCCGGTTCGCTCTTCACGCACTCACTTTCCTACGCCCGATCTTTTATCCCAAGGCGTCGCCGGCGCCCGACGCGCGTCGCCGAACTGGCGGGAGCATCGGCGGCGGGAATGGGGCGAAGACTCCAAAAGAAAGGCCCGGCTCAGCGGGGCTGGCCGGGCAAAGTCATGAACGGGAGGTTTGCCCGTCTCATGATTCGATGTCGTCACGACGACGGCGCGTTTCAAGATGCTCCCGCAATCCCAAGGCGTCGCCGGCGCACATCTCGGCCCTCTGCGAATCCTTTGGGCGTCCGCTCTATCCCGGCCGCGTGGCCGAACGCGCCCGGCATGAGCACCGAGTCGTCGTCGCGCCTTGACGTGAAACCCGTTGCGCGGGAGAATTCGACGATGAGCGAAACACGCCAGCGCCATCGAAAGAAGCGAGGTCTTGGACTTTCGCTCTTGGTGATGGCGGCGCAGGGCTGCGCGGTTCCGGCATTTGCGCGCGATGACCCTTTGAAAGCGATGATTTCGGCTGAACATGAACTCGACGTCATGTGTCGCGGCGGCTCTCCCGAGGAATTCACGACGGTGGAAGCTTGCAAGCAACGAGACAAGATCGTGAAGGCGCTCTATGGCAACGGTTTCTGCTATGGCAAGAAGGGCCAAACCAGCGCGGAAATGCAATGGCATAAATGCCGCCCAAATTCCCTGAGAGAATTCGCGCCGTAGGGCGCGCGCCCCTCCAAACGCAAAACGGCCCGCCGCGGGCGTGGAGCGGCGGGACGCGATCTCCCTCACAAGGAAAACCGACGGATAGGTTTGTTTAGCGGAGCTTGTAATCGTAGGGATGAGCAATTAGATATAGTAAATCGAGTTTTCGGCCGAACGGCTTTGCGATGACGCCAGATTCTGGCGTTTTCGCACGCGACTTCCTCTCTTGAACATCGATCGACAGGGCGCCTCATTTAGCGGGCTCCCGATGCTTGTTCTTTGAAAGGACATGTCATGCAGACCGGTATTGGAAAATGGCTCCACGAGCGGGATCGCTTCGGAGTTTTCGAGCTGAATACGCTTACCGCGATCTTTTGGGTCTTCGCAACCGCGGGCGTCGTCACCGCCGCTATTACGTTCCTCGCCAACATGCCGTTGGGGAATCGCGGCTAAAGCCTTTTCTTTCGGCTTCCGATAGCCGCCACCATGGCGTGATGACGCAGCCTCCAGTGGCGTTATCCGCCAACCAATAAGTCTTCGCCATGGACGGCGCGCTCGAGCAAGGGGCGCGCCTTTATCACGTCAATAGTCCTGTCCCTCCGCCAGGAGAACTCCGAAAGGATCAATCGCAGTGACCAAAGCCGAACTCGGCGTAAAGCGCCGATGTCTGAGCTGTAACAAGCCTTTTTTCGACCTCAATCGCGCGCCGATTGTCTGTCCTAGCCCGTCTTATTCACCGGGGG
>PLZT01000353.1 GCA_003152255.1 Methylocystaceae bacterium
CGACAACAGCGCCGATGCGATCATCGCGGCGCTGGCGATGAATGACGAGAACCGCGCCCGGGTCGATTTCACCGGGCCCTATTTCATCATGCCCGGACGTTTCGCGACGCGCGCGAACAGCGTGCTCGGCCCGGCGACGCCGGAGGTTTTAGACTACCAACTCGTCGCCGTGGTCGCCGGCTCGAGTCATGAGGCCTATCTCAAGACCTTTTTCCCCAAGGCGCGGATCACGCCGTTCGAGAACGCCGCGCTGGCGCGGCTCGCGCTCAAGGACGGGCGCGTCAACGCGCTGTTCGGCGACGCGGTGTCGCTGTCGTTCTGGCTCAACGGAGCGGAGGCGGAGGGTTGCTGCGCCTTTTCCAACGACGCCTATGTGGACGCGAAGTTCTTCGGCGACGGCCTCGGCATAGCTGTCAAAAAGGGCGCGACGCCGCTGCGTCGCGCGCTCGATTACGCGCTGGCCCGCCTCGCCCAGCGCGGCGTCTACGCCGAGCTTTTTCTCAAATATTTTCCGATCANNCGGCCCGCTCACACCAGCCTTTGCTCCATCGCGATGCGGACCAACTCCAGCGACGTCCGCGCCCGCAGCTTGCGCTTCATCAGCGCGCAGGAGTTGGCGATGGTCTTGTAGGAAAGGCCCGTGGCGTCGGCGATTTCCGCGAGGCCGAGCCCCTCGCCGAGCATTCGCAATATCTCCAATTCCCGCGGGCTCAACGCATCGAGCGGGCTTTTCGCGCCGCTCTCGTTCCCGCCGAGACGGTCGGCGATTTTCGGCTGTATGAAAGTTCCGCCGGCCATCACCTCGCGCAACGCGCGCAGCAGGAGGTAGGGATCGTCGTTCTTGGTGACATAGGCCTTGGCGCCCGCCTCGATGGCGCGAGCCGCGAAGATCGCGTCGTCGTTCATGCTGAAGACGACGACGCGCGCTCGCGGATCGTGGCGCAGGATTCGGCGCGTCAACTCGAAGCCGGAGGCGCCGGGCAGAGCGATGTCGACCACCGCGGCGTCGGGACCATGCGCGACATAGGCGGCGAGCCCGGCGTCGGCGTCGCGCGCGTCGAAGACCTCGATGTCGCCCTCGCCGGCCAACATGGCGGCGCAGCCGGCCACGATGATCGGATGGTCGTCGACGATCAGCACGCGCAACCGCGGCTCCTTGGAGTTGCGCGGCGACCGCCCGCCGCGATTCTGTCCGACGCTAAGGGGTGTCGCTAATGGTGGACCGACGCCCAGATGCGGCGCTTCACGAAATAGAGCAAGCCCGCGAACACGATGAGGAAGCCCACGACGCCCCGCCCGATGCTTTTGCGTTGATCGAGATGCGGCTCCGCCGACCACATCAGGAACGCCGCCACATCCTGGGCGTATTGCTCCACCGTTTGCGGGGTTTTGTCGTCATAGGTCACGGCGCCGTCGGACAAGGGTGGGATCATGCCGAGCCGGCGGCCGGGCATGTAGATGTTGTAGTATTGCCCGTCGGAGAGCGCCACGTCCTTGGGCGCGTTCTCATAGCCCTCCAATAGCGAGGCGATGTAGTCGACGCCCGCCTCCTGGTATACGAGCCCCGGCAGTCCGTCGAGCAGGAAGGTCGGAAAGCCGCGCGAATAGCCGCGCGCCTTGGCGAGCACCGACATATCCGGCGGATAGCCGCCGCCCAGCGCCGCGCGCGCCGCCTGCTCATTGGCGAAGGGCGGCGGAAAACGGTCGCTGGGGCGCCCTGCGCGTTCGAACATGTCGCCGGACGTGTTGGGGCCGTCCTTGATCTTGTAGCTCGCGGCGATCTGCGCGACTTCGTCCGCCGGAAAGGCGGGGCCGCCCGGTTCGCCGAGGTTGCGGAAGGCGAGCAGCTTGATCGAATGGCAGCTCGAACAGACTTCCCGATAGATCTTGAAGCCGCGCCGCAGCTGCGCCTGATCGTAATGCCCGGAGAATCCAGCGAAACTCCAGCTGAAATGCCTGGGCCGCTCCTCGTGCTTGGCGCCCTCGTTGGCGAGCGCCGACGACGGCGTGGCCAAGGCCAAGGCCGCCAGCGCGATCATGCCAAAACCCATGCTTCTCATCGGCAAAACCCGCTTCTCGACGTTTTGTTTGCTTCGCGGTCGGCCGCGCCAAAACTTAGGCATAAACCACTTAAACATGGGCCGCATCCTCGACAACGGCATGCGTCGCCGCGACCGAGGCCGCTATTGACGCCGGCTCTGGCCGGGTCATTTCAAACTTGGCCAGCACGGGCAAAAGCACGAGGAAGTGGAAGAAATAATAGGCCGTCAGCACCCGCGCCGCGATCAGAAAGCCGCCTTCCGCCGGTTGGGAGCCAAGATAGCCTAGGCCAACGCCGACCGCGACGAAGACCCAGAACGCCTTGGCGAACCAGGGCCGATAACGCGCCGACTTCACCTTCGAAAAGTCGAGCCAGGGCAAGGCCGCCGGGATAATCACCGCCGAGAACAGGGCGATGACGCCGAGCAGCTTGTTCGGGATCGCGCGCAGGATCGCGTAGAAGGGCAGGAAATACCACTCGGGCACGATATGCGCTGGCGTCACCAGCGGGTTGGCTTCGATGTAATTGTCGGGATGGCCAAGGTAATTCGGCGCGAAGAAGGTCAGCCAGGCGTAGAGCACCAGAAAGACGCCGATGCCGAACGCGTCCTTGAGGGTGGCGTAAGGCGTGAAGGGCACGGTCTCCTCTTCCTCGTCCTTCACCTCGACGCCGGTTGGGTTGTTCTGCCCGGTCACATGCAGCGCCCAGACATGGATCGCGACAATCGCCACCAGAACGAACGGCAACAGATAGTGCAGCGCATAGAAGCGGTTGAGCGTCGGATTATCGACCGAATAGCCGCCGAGCAGCCAGGTGGTGATCGAATTGCCGACCACGGGAATGGCGGAGAACAGATTGGTGATGACCGTCGCGGCCCAGAAGGACATCTGTCCCCAGGGCAGCACATAGCCAAGGAACCCCGTCGCCATCATCGCGAGAAAAATGACGATGCCCAAAATCCACAAGAGTTCGCGCGGCTCCTTATAGGAACCGTAATACATGCCTTTGAAGATGTGGAGGTAGACGGCGAGGAAGAACATCGAGGCGCCGTTGGCGTGCGCGTAGCGCAGGAACATGCCCCAGTTCACATCTCGCATGATGTGTTCGATCGAGTCGAAGGCGAGGCTCGTCTCCGGCGTGTAGTGCATGGCGAGCACGACGCCGGTCACGATCTGCGCGATCAGCATGACCGACAGGATCGCCCCGAAGGTCCACATATAATTGAGATTCTTCGGCGTCGGATAGGCGACGAAGGAATCGTGCATGAAGCTCAGGATCGGCAGCCGGCGTTCGAGCCAGCGGGCGAAGGGGCTCCGGGGCGTATATTTGGAAGGTCCGCTCATAAGGCTCGTCTCTGGCGCTTGAGGTGCAGGGCGGGCGGGGTCGCTCAGCCGATCTTGATCTTCGTGTCGGTGAGGAAAGCATAGTTCGGCACTTCGAGATTGCTGGGAGCGGGGCCGCTGCGGATGCGGCCTGAAGTGTCGTAGGTGGAGCCGTGGCAGGGGCAGAACCAGCCGTCGAACTCCCCTTCGTGGCCGAGCGGAATACAGCCGAGATGCGTGCAGACGCCGATAACGACCAGCCACTCCGGCTTCTTGACCCGCTTGGAGTCGGCCTCTGGATCGGGCAGATCCGCCAGCGGGGTGTTTTCAGCCGAGGCAATTTCCGAAGCCGTGCGATGGCGCACGAAGACTGGCTTGCCGCGCCATTTCACGGTGACGATTTGTCCCGGGACGATGGCCGAGAGGTCCACCTCGGTCGAGGCGAGCGCCAGCGTCGAGGCGTCGGGGTTCATTTGTTCAAGCAAGGGCCAAACCGCCGCCCCGGCCGCCACGGCCGCCACGGCGCCGGTAGCGATGAAGAGAATGTCGCGGCGCTTGGGTTCTGCAATAGTCTCGTCGCTCACTCTGGACCCTTCCATAATTCCTCCAGGTCGCGCAGTCTGTCGTCCTGCCCGCCGCCGCCACGGAAGTCCTCCACCCGGAGGGCCCGCCGGTTTTAGGCGCCAAACCTCCGCCTTGTCCACAATGCGGCAAAGGGAAATTTCGGCAAGCCCGAAATTTGACGGGGCGACGCCGCGTTTTTCGCCACCTTGACACAAGATTGCGCCGCGGCGAAACTTAGCCGCGCCGCGATCGAGGCGACCACCGCGGGTGCCGGCGAGACCATTCGCCGCAGGGAGCGTAACCGCGAAAAATGACCACGTTTTTCGCGCCGCGAGCGCTCACCCTCGCCCTGTTCGAGCCCGACATTCCGCAAAACGCCGGAACCATGCTGCGCATGTGCGCCTGTCTCGGCGTGGACGCGGCCATTATCGGGCCAGCGGGTTTCGCAACCGGCGACCGGCATCTGCGCCGCG
>PLZT01000395.1 GCA_003152255.1 Methylocystaceae bacterium
TGCGGGACGCCGAGCCCGTTTTGATACATGAAGGCGATGCTGCTTTGGGCGGCGGGGTCGCCCTCCCGCGCCAGCGGCGCGAGGAGTTTTAGCGCGGTCGCGTAATCCCCGCGCAGGTAGGCGTCCATGCCCTCTTCCAAAGGTTTCGCCGCCGCCAGAGAGCAAAGGCCGGCGGACAGTACGAGAGCCATGAATGCAAGTTTGATGCGTTGTTTCATGAGGTGTCGCCTCTTAAGCAGCGCGTCGTTCGAACGCGTCTCTTGACGCCGCGGCGCGCCGCTCCGATACCCGCGTGCGAAAGCCGTCGCCGAACAAGCGAGAATTGCCGTTGTCGCGCAACGGGTAGCAGGAAGAAGTAACCCGCAGCTTAATCGGGCGGGGTGGGGGGCGCTAGGCGGGGGGCGATCAAACGCCGCGACCACGGCGAGGAAGCAAGCCCTCCTCGCGGGAGGCCGCCGCACCCGCTCCCAACACACCAGCTTTTTCCGCAAACTCGACGACGACCTTTGTATTGGAACAGCGGTTTTGCTCGAGATAGACGTAATGATACGCCAGCGGCGCCGCCAGCGCGCTATCATGGAAGCCAAACAGGATTAGACCAAGCTATTAAAAGCACGGTTAGCGGCTTAGGCATGGGTTAGTAACGGCAGAGACACTCTGGCCACAAACTTAACCTCCTACGAATAGCCAAGCTTGATTTATCGGACCCGGCTTCTACCTCTAGCCTCAAGCGAAAGGTGGTCCGGGAGAACAACCATGGGCAATCTCTTGTATTACGCGATCGTGTTCCTGGTGGTCGCGTTGGTCGCCGCTGCTCTGGGATTTGGCGGTGTCGCGGGAACGGCGATGGAGGGTGCCCGACTGCTCTTTTGGGTCGCATTGGTGCTTTTCGTGGTGTCGGCGGTCGTCGGCTTGGTCCGACGACCGTGAAAAAGAGAGGGCTCGGGCGCAATGGCGTCCAAGCCGGCTCTAGGCTAAATGGAGAACGTCATGATGAACTGGGACTTTGTGCAAGGCAACTGGAAACAGGTTTCCGGCAAAGTTAAACAGCAGTGGGGCAAGCTCACCGACGATGACCTTGCGAAAATCGCTGGAAAGCGCGAGGAGCTCGAAGGAAAGTTGCAAGAGCGCTATGGTTTGTCCAAGGATGAAATCAAGAAACAACTCGACGATTTCATGACTCGCCACTAGCGCGCTTTCCGTTCGAACGGAATGGTTCGAACGACAGGAACTCGGGCGGCCGGCGGCGAGCCATAGGGCTCGCGCCGGCCTTTTATTTCGAAGGCGCGCGCTCTGTCCGCGCCCGCTACACGCCTAGTTTCTTCTGCAAGCTCGTCGACGATGTCGTGTATTGGAACAGCAGTTTTTTGTCCGGGTAGACGTAATGATGCGCCCGCTGCGCCGCCAGCGCGCCCTCGTGGAAGCCGCACAGGATCAGCTTGAGCTTGCCCGGATAGGTGTTGATGTCGCCGATGGCGAAAATCCCGGGATGGTTCGTTTCGAATTTCTCCGTGTCCACGGGAACGAGATTCTCATGCAAATTCAAGCCCCAACCGGCGACTGGGCCGAGCTTCATCGTAAGCCCGAAGAAAGGCACCAAACGGTCGCAGGGAAGCTGCGCCTCGACTCCGTCATTGCTCTTCAGCGTCGCGCTGCGGAGTTCTCCGTTGGCGCCGGCGACATGGGTGATCTGCCCGAGCTTGAACGAGATTTTGCCTTGCGCGGCAAGGTCGTGCATCGCCTTGACCGAATGCGGCGCGGCGCGGAAGGCGTCGCGACGATGCACCAGCGTCAGGCTCTTGGCGACCGGCTGGAGATTGAGCGTCCAGTCGAGCGCCGAGTCGCCGCCGCCGACGATCACGACGTCCTTGTCGCGAAAATCCTCCATGCGGCGCACGGCGTAAAACACCGATTTTTTTTCATAGGCGTCGATCTCGGGGATCGGCGGCTTCTTCGGCTGGAACGAGCCGCCGCCGGCCGCGACGATCACCACCTTGGACTGGAATTTCTTGCCGGCGTCGGTCGTGACGATGAAGCTGGGCTTGTCTTCGGTTCCGACCGATTGCAGCGTCTCCACCATCTCATTGAAATGAAAGGTGGGATTGAAGGGCTCGATCTGCTTCAGGAGATCTTCGGTCAGTCCCTGTCCGGTGACGACCGGCAGGCCGGGAATGTCGTAGATCGGCTTTTCCGGATAAAGCTCGGAGCATTGTCCGCCGGCGCGCGGCAGGATGTCGATCAGATGCGAGCGGATGTCGAGCAGCCCCAGTTCGAACACCGCGAACAGTCCGGCTGGACCGGCGCCGACGATGACGACGTCCGTTTCGATTATCTCGCTCATCTTCATCCCTCGCCGCTTGTGAAATTAAACGCCGTCGGCGGGCGTGGCCGCCGCGCCTTTAGTCGACATGCTCTATAGCATTCGCCCGGCGCCGCAACCCGATTTCAGCGGTTGCGTATGATTGCGCGTTTATGCGCGTCGGCGCGCGCCCGTGCGCGAAAAGGCGCGCTAAATCCCGCCTAGCCTTGCTGCGCGGGCGTGCGCACCACGAGACCGTCGAGTCCGGGGCTTACGGTGATCTGGCAGCACAGGCGGGAGTTGGGCTGGACGTCGAAGGCGAAGTCCAGCATGTCCTCCTCCATCTGCGAGCGCGCGCCGGTTTTCTCGACCCAGGCGGCGTCGACATAGACGTGGCAGGTCGCGCAAGCGCAGGCGCCGCCGCATTCCGCCGCGATTTCCGGAATGTCGTTGCGGCGGGCGGTCTCCATGACGGTCGAGCCGGTCTCGCCCTCCACCGTGCGCGCCTGGCCGTGCGAATCGACGAAGGTGATCTTGGCCTTCGTCGGCGCCCCGCCGCCCGGCTCCGCGCCGTAGCGGGTGGTTTGATCGTCCAGGCTGGTCTTGACCATGATCCTTGTCTCTTCCTTGAGTGACCGGGCCGCGCCGTCGCGCTCGGCGGCGTCCATGGAGGATCGCCCGCGCTGGAGTCGACAATCGCGCGATTCTTAAATTGTTGCGTCGACCAGTTACCACCCGGCCGGCGCCCGCGCTAGCCCTTTTGGCGGCGGCTGTGTGAGGTTTCTCGCCCGTCAAATCCTGGCGCGCGTCCAGGCGACGAGCCGGGCGGAAGCTTGGTTGAGCGCCGCGTCGAAAGCGCGGACAGCGTCGGGGCCGAGCGTATGGGGCGCGGGCGCCTCGCCGACAAACACCGCCTCGCCGCGTCTCGCGCCATTGCTTGCGCTGGAAAGACGCACGGCGATTTCGACGACGGCGACTTCTCTGGCCGCGTCGATCTCGAAGCGCGGTAAATCGCTGGTGAGCCGATAGGAAGCCACGGCGCCAGGAAAGGTCGCGTCGACCCCGCCAGCGCGAAGCCGCGTGATCAGCTGCGCCTCGACGAGCCGCGGCAAGCGGTCCGCCCATTGCGCGTCCGCGAGAACCGAAAGATCGCCCGCCGCGCCGCGAATGACGAGGCGGTCCGAGGCGGTGGGTTGCAGAGCGACCGGCTCCGCGACCTCGACGGTTCCGCCGCGCTCCGAAAACCGCGACCCCGCGATCTTGGAACCCCCCGAAAGGTCGAAGGTTTCGCGCGGCGCGGCGCTACAGCCGGCGAGCGCGAGGACCAGGGCGACGAGGGTCGTCGCCGCGCCTTTGCGGGTTCCGCCTGTGGATTTTAGCGTGGTTTTGCCCATGACACCCCGGACGGGCGACCGCCGACGCGCGGACCGCGGCCAGGATTCGCTGGAGAGCCGCCAGCTTAACCGAAAACGCGATGCGCGGAAAGGTTGCGTCCGCGGCCGGGGGCGGAAATCTTGCGCTTGGCGCGCGCGATAGGGAATGCCGGAAGCGGTCGCCATTAGACCGGGGCTGACCCTCCGCGGACGTCCGACGGTTCGCCTGGCTTCGATCGAGCACGAACCGTGACTCCCCCGCGCATGCACTGACAAAATCGAAGAGGGCGACCTCAATCGGCTGCGCCCGCGATCTCGGTTCTGAGCGCATTGGGCGCCGTCCATCGCGCCCTATATCGTGCTGGAAGCGGACTAGCCCGTCTTATTCACCGGGG
>PLZT01000661.1 GCA_003152255.1 Methylocystaceae bacterium
CTGGGCAATCTGCTGGTTCAACCGCGAGCAGGTCTCTTGTTCCCTTGCTTCGAAACGGGCGAGGCGCTGCGGCTCGCCGGGGTTGTCGATATCCTTTGGGAGGGCGCGGAAATCTCGTCGCGCTCCGGCGCCGAACGGCTGTGGAGGTTCAAGCCATGCCGGGGGTGGCGATTGCGACGCTAGGCCGGGTTCGGCTCGGAGGGACTCTGACTGGCCCTCCTTCGCGTCGAAACCAAGAAGATCGACTGAAGACGCAACAGCGACAGGGAGACTCTCCATGACCAAGAATTCAATTGGCGCGCGCGCGATCAGTCGCCGTCGGCTGCTCACGCAAGCGGGGACGGCCGTCGCCGCCGGGATGTCGAACGACATTGCGCCCGCGCGTGCGCGCGCCGAGGGGATCGAAGCGATCGGCTTCGACGCCTTCACCATTTTCGATCCGCGCTCGGTCGCCGCGGCCGTCGAGGAAAGTTTCCCGGGCAAAGGCCAGGAAATCTTTTCCACTTGGCGCTTGCGGCAGTTCGAATATTGCTGGCTGAGAACCCTCAACAAGAATTATGCGGACTTCCAACAGATCACGGAGGAGGCGCTGGTCTTCGCGTGCAAATCGGTGAAGGTCGATCTGGAGGCCTCGGCGCGCGCGAAGCTGATGGACGCGGCGTTCCGGTTCAAACCTTGGCCCGACGCGGTCGCCGCGCTGAAGACCATGCGAAATGCCGGAATCCGCCTCGCCTATGTCTCCAACCTCACCCCGGAAATACTCGCCACGCTGAGCGACGCCGCTGGAATTACGGACCTGTTCGAGCATCGCCTGAGCACCGATCTGGTCAAGGCCTTCAAACCCGATCCGCGCGCCTATCAAATGGCGGAGAAAGCCTTCGGTCTGCCGCGCGACAAGATCCTTTTCGCTGCATTTGGCGGTTGGGACGCGGCTGGCGCAAAATCTTTCGGTCTTTCCACTTTTTGGGTCAACCGTCTCGATGCGCCGGTCGAGGAGTTGGGCGTAAGGCCGGACGCTATAGGCAGCGACCTCGTCGAACTCGCAAAATTCGTGGGCGCGGACCGATGAGGCGATTGAATGTCGTCCGTCCCGCGGCCTCTGTGAGCAGCTTTGACCACGGCGTTCGATGACGCGCGGCTTGAGGAGAGTAGCCCCGCCCCCCGCGACAGGCGCGGCGGCGTTCTCAAGGATTATCGCCTCCGCGTCGCAGCGGTGACGCGCGATTACAGTATGTTCGAAAGATCGCAAGCGCCTGAGGAACCGAAATGAACGACAAGATCGGCGAAGCCGCCTCCCACGAAGCAAGATTTGCGAAGGGGGCGTTCTTCGGTCTCGCCGCGGTCTGCGTTTGGGCGACGTGGATATCGATCACCCGACTCGGAGTGACGACCTCGCTCAGCGTTTACGATCTCACGATGCTGCGTTTCGCGACAGCGGGAATTCTGCTGGCGCCCGTGGTGATCCGCAAAGGCTGGGCGCTGGACCGCCTCGGCTGGCCGCGATTGCTCGTTCTCGTCAGCGGCGCGGGCGCTCCCTATGTCCTCGTCGCATCGAGCGGGCTTCGTTTCGCGCCCGCCGCTCATGCGGGCGCGCTGATGCCCGGCGTGATGCCGTTGTTCGTCGCGCTCCTCGCGGCGCTGCTGTTGAAAGAGAAGTTCTCGGCCCGTCGGAAGGTCGGCTACGCGCTTATCGCGGTCGGCGTTTTCGCCATCGTCGGCGCGACGGCCTTGGCCGTGAAAGGCGATCAAACGGAAGGACATTTGCTATTTCTGACCGCCGCCTTCATGTGGGCCTGCTACGCAATTGTTCTTCGCCAGTCCCAACTTGATCCGCTCCATGCCGCGGCGCTCGTCGCCGCCGGTTCCTGCATTTTGTACTTGCCTTATTATTTTGCGACTCAGGGCGCGCATGCTTTCGACGCGCCGCTTCGAGACCTCGCATTCCAGGCGGTGTTTCAGGGCGTTGTCGTGTCTATCCTCGCCCTGTTTTTCTTTGGCAAGGGCATTACGCTGCTAGGAGCTTCTGCCGGCGCGGCGTTCAGCGCTTTGACGCCCGCCTTGGCGGCGCTTCTGGCCATCCCGATCCTGGGAGAAGTTCCGGCGTCAAAGGACTGGTTCGCGATTCTCGCCGTATCGGCGGGGGTGTTCCTCGCCAGCGGCGGATACGTTCCGCGATGGCGCAGAGGGTGACCGAGCAAAAGTCCCTCCACGTCTGGCGCGCTCTTTGACAAAAATCGCAAATAGATCCCGTCATGGCGCAGCGTCAAATAGAGCTACAGCGCCGGTTCGGGCGTAAGGCGCGCTCGCATTGCCGCTCCGTCGCGCCCGGGCGATACGCCAAACAGCCGACGATAATCGCGCGTGAACTGCGATGGGCTTTGGTATCCTGTCGCGTAACCGACGGAAGCCACATCTCCTTCCACAAGCAGCAACCGACGCGCTTCCTGCAAGCGAATCTGTTTTTGGAACTGGAGGGGCGTGAGCGTCGTCACGGCCTTGAAGCGCCGATGAAAGCTCGGAACGCTCATATGCGCCAGCGCCGCGAGATCAGCAACCCGCAGAGGCTCGGCGAATCGATTACGAATGAAGGCGGTGGCGCGGCCTATGCGCGCGGCGTGACTTTCAGCAAGGCCAATTTGACGTAAGGTCGCGCCCAATCCGCCACGGAGCAGTCGCCAGACAATCTCACGTCGAATCAGCGGCGCGAGGACGGCAAGATCGCGGGGTGCGTCAAGCAGCGCGAACAATCGCATGAGAGGATCGCACAGATCGGCGTCAAGCTCAGTCGTCGTCAACGCCGAGAGCGGGGCCCCGTTGGCGAGCGCTTCCGACTGTTCGGCCAGAAGTTCCGCGACCATCGCCGGATCTATGGCGAGGCTGAAAGCCAAGTAGGGCCGGTTCGGCGACGCCTCGGAGATCCGTGCGGTCACAGGGACGTCGATCGAAGCGAGCAGACCTTGGCCCGCGCGATAGCAAAACGATTGATCGCCGAGCACGCTGACCTTCGCGCCTTGCACGACGACGCAGAAAGACGGGCGATAGACCGACCGGATGAGGCCGCTAGGCGTTTCCGCGCGGTTGAGCAGCAAGCCGTCCAACGGCGTCTCGCGACCGAACCGAAGATAGTTTCGATCGACAAGCGGGATTAAGGCGTCGACGGGCGTCCGCATTACCGTGATCTTACGCGATCAATCGTTTCAGCGCACGCGGCGAACGTACGGTTTAATAGGATCGTGCAAGAATCTGAGAGGATCGGCGTCGCGGCGAAGCGAGAGAAGATGGTATACCCTGACTCCTTGAGAATCCGGGAGAATTTCCTTGCTTTTTGCGGCTGAACGGATTCGGATAGAAGAATGATTGGAGGC
>PLZT01000382.1 GCA_003152255.1 Methylocystaceae bacterium
GATAGCACATCAGACCAACTCTGCTTCTCGTCCAGGCGCGGCACGAGATGAGCGAGGCCGCAGGCGGTGAGGATCTTTTCGGTACGCGCGGGGTCGGGTGGCGTGTCGTCGTGGGGATAGTCGAGAGCATCGCGCAGCGTGCCCCGCGGCATGTAGGGCTGCTGTGGCATGAAAGCGATGCGCGCATCCCTCGGACGCAGGATGCGGCCGCTGCCCCAGGGCCACAAACCGGCCATGGCGCGGATCAGTGTGCTCTTGCCAGTGCCAGAATCGCCCTTCACGAGCACTTTCTCACCGCGCCGGATGACCGCATCGGTGTCCGCCAGCATCAACGTGCCGTCATGCTGGGCGATGGAGAGCCCGCATAGATGCAGCGCGTCGTCGTCGCTGAAGGCGAGATCAATCATCTTGTCCTCGGCTCCGATCGCGAGCTGGTCGAGTTTATCGAAGAAAAGGTCAAGGGCGGCGACGCGGCGCGCCGAGGCGAACCAGTCGGCGAGGCGCAGCGAATTGTCGGCGAGCCAGTTAAGCGCCAATTGCACCTGTATGAAGGCGGCGGCCGCCTGCATCAGATCGCCGAGCGACATTTCGCCGGCGAGATATTTCGGCGCGCCGAGCAGGAGAGGGATGACCGGCGCGAGCACGTTGTTGCCGCTCGACAGGAAGAGCATGCGCGCCTGCCGTCTGATCACCGCGACCCAGTGCAATGCGAGCTGTCCAAATCCCGCATAGTGCTTCTCCCGTTCGGCGTCGTCGCCGCCGATGAGCGCGATCGTTTCGGCGTTCTCCCGGGTGTGCGTAAGTTCATAGCGAAAGTCGGCTTCGGCAGCCGCCTTCGCCTCAACGCGCGCCACGAGTGGGCGGCCCAAAAGCATCATGCCGAAGGACGTGGTAGCGGAATAGATCACAACCGCAATCACAAGATAGCCGGGGATCGTAACGCCCCCGAAGGTCAGCGAGCCGCCGATGAACCACAATACGCTGACGAAGGAGGCCGCCATGAGCAAAGCGTTCGTGACGCCCGTCGCAAAGTCGACGAAGAGCTCGATGGCGATCCGCCCGTCCTCGGCGATCCGCGCTTCCGGATTGTCGATCAGCCGGAGGACGCTGAGCTGATAGAAACGACGGCGCTCCATCCAGCGCCGCACGAGAGTCCGCGTCAGCCATTCGCGCCAGCGCAACTGGAAGCGCATGCGCGCCTGCAGCAGCGCGACGCTCGTCAACGCAGAGGCGAATGCCAGCGCTAGCATGAGTCCGATGCTCAGCAGAATCAGACGCTGGTCCTTGTTCTGAAGTGCGTCGAAGAAGAACTTGTTCCATCGGTTCACCGCGATGGCCGGGGCAAGGTTCAGAAGTAGGCAGGCAAAGAGCCCCGCCGCGAACAGGGTCGCTTTACGGCGCGTCGGGCCGGTCCAGAAGCCGAAGGAGAGACTTGCGAAGTGGCGCAGGAGCCGCGCATGGACCTCAGGTGGGATAATGTCTTCAGCCATATTCGTTCTTAAAACCCTTAAAATGCCGCCATGCCGATATCCGTGCACCAAAGCCGCAGACGGTAGCGCACCTGGCTGATACCCCTCGCTCGCTCAGATCCTTACGAGCCTTCACACGACGGCAAGATTAGGTGCACGGTAGTACCCTGGCTGTCGCTCTTCCGCTCGACCTGGCCGCCGAGCTGTTGGGCGAAGCCGTCGACCAGCCGGCTGCCGAGCCCGGAATCGGCCCGTCGAGGATCGCGCCCTTGGCCGTCGTCGGCGACCGTCACCCGAAGTTCCCCGGGCGCCCGCTTTAGCGTCACCCTGACCGTGCCCTTTGCCTCGCCCGGAAAAGCATACTTGACGGCGTTCGTGACGAGCTCGTTCACAACGAGCCCGATCGGAATTGCTCGATCGGTCGGCAGGAGCTCGCTCTCGATGTCGGTCTTGAGCACGATGGGCGTGTCGCCTTCCTCTTGTACTGATGCGATCAGGTCGCGGCATAACTCATCCAGATAGGTCGCCGCATCCACAGCCCCAACGGTGTCAGCTTTGCCTAGCTTTGAATAGAGCTTCCCGAGGGCCGTGATGCGATGCGAGACCCTCTCAAGCGCCGCCTTGCCCTCGTCGCTCTTGCAGTTCCGTGCTTCAATCCAGGCCATTGCAGCGATAAACTGCAGGCTATTCTTGACCCGATGTGTCAGCTCTTGCAACAGTATGCCGATACGCTCATGCGCGGCCGCATGCTCGCGCTCAAGCTTTGCGCGCTCGGTGACATCATCGATCGCCAGGAGGATCTGTTGTATCTTGCCGCCACGCCGGTGAACCTTGCGCGCGTTGAGCGCCATTATGCGCCGGCCGATTGACGGGAAGAAAAACTCGATTTCGTATGCATCAATGTTCTTTCGGCCGGAAATGACGGTTTCGAGCGAGGTGCGGAGCTTGGGAATGTCCCACTGTCCGTTGTCGATTTCGTAGAGCTTCCGCCCGACTATATGCTCTGGCGCGACTGCGAATATGAGGCAGAAGGAGCGGTTCGCAAAGCGGATGGTCAGATCGGGCTTGAGCACGAGGATGCCTTCGCGGATCGTCTCCACGAGATCCAGTGGGTTGACTTCGCGCAACGGCAGCAGCTCCCTCATAGCTTCTGAAGACGGGACGCAGCCTCGACGGCAAGAATGCGATCTTGCTCGAGAGCATACGTCGGCCTCCCACCACTCTTGCTTGTAAGCTCAATGAGGGGGCTTGTCGGTAATGTACATTACCGAGGGGCCGTTGTCAGTAATGTATATTACCGACGCGGTGGGAGCTCGCCTTTTTTAGGCGTATGTTTTGGGAAGGTGCGAGGCGACGCGCGCCCGGACCAACTGATAACATTCACAAGATGCCCCAACGAGGCCCTGCCGATCAAGTATCGTGACTTGCCGTCGGCCGCGCGCGATCAAACCGGCGCGTTCCAGTTCCCGGGCGGCATTCGTGATGGTTGGCCTCTGGACACCCAGCATTTCCGCGAGCAGATCCTGAGTGATCTGCAATGTGTCGTCGTCACCGCGGTCACGCAGCATGAGCAGCCAACGCGCTAGCCGCTCTTTGAGGCTGTGCGCGCCGTTGCACGCTACCGACACCAGGACCTGCTCGAGAA
>PLZT01000151.1 GCA_003152255.1 Methylocystaceae bacterium
CGCTGGCAGCGCGAGCGCACCGTGACCGGCACCTTGTCGATTTCGGTGGTGGCGAAGATGAATTTGACGTGTTCAGGCGGCTCTTCCAGCGTCTTCAGCAGGCCGTTGAAAGCGGCCTTGGAGAGCATGTGCACTTCGTCGATGATGTAGACCTTGGTGCGCGCCATCACCGGACGGTAGCGGGCGTTGTCGATGATCTCGCGAACATCGTCGATGCCGGTGTGCGAGGCGGCGTCCATCTCCAGCACGTCGACGTGCCGCGATTCGATGATCGCCCGGCAATGGACGCCAAGCTCCCCCATGTGAATGGTCGGACGATCGACGGCGGGCCGGCCGTCCGTCGCGGGCAATTCATAGTTGAAGGCGCGCGCCAGAATGCGCGCGGTCGTCGTCTTGCCGACGCCGCGCACCCCCGTCAGGAGATAGGCCTGATGGATGCGGTCAAGGTCGAAGGCGTTTTGCAGCGTGCGCACCATCGGCTCCTGGCCGATGAGGTCGGAAAAGCCCGCGGGGCGATATTTGCGCGCGAGCACGCGATAGGCCGCCGCCGGCCGCGCGGCGTCGAAACCCGCCAGCGGAAGACCGGCGCTCTCCGAGGCGGTCGGCGATTGGCGCTGCTCGTCCATCAGCTATAGCTCGCGGGCGGTCTATGATTTTGGCGATTCCGCCAACCGCGCCGCTCGAACGAAACCTAGCGCGCGCGAAGGTGGGAGGTTGGACGAAGACCCGCCCGTTCTCGTTAGGGCTGCTTCCTTCCGGACCTGACCCGGTTGGCGAGTGGAACGTCCACCGCCAACCTCCCGGCCTCTATTTGGCAAAAGACGGCCTTCGACGCAAGGGCGCGCGTCGACTTTCGTTTCGGGCGCCAATCATATTGTCTCGACGGGCCGCGGCGCGTTGGACGCCGTCGGAGCCCTGAATTTGCTCAGAACATTCGCGCGATCGCCTCGGCCAATAATGGTTACGCCGTCGCCAGGATAAACGCGCGTCTCCGGCCGCGGCCGTTCGAAGACTCCGCTGCCCGCCTTTTCGATCGCGATCACGAAGAAAGTGTGCTCCGAGCGCTCCTCGATCTCCTCGACCGTGCGACCGGCGAAGACGCTTCCCTCGGCCGTGACGACGATTTCGATTTCAAGCCCAAGCGAGCGCAGATCCACCTCCATCTGCCGCCGACGCTCCGACGATTGAATCATGCCGGCTATGGCGGGAAAAAGAATCATCGAGCCGATCTGTTCGGCGCCAATATGCGTTGGCAGCACGACGGAGTTCGCGCCGGCCTGCAGCAATTTCTTTTGCGTCGAGGGTTCTTCTCCACGCGCGATGATTTGAATGGATTTGTTGAGGCCGCGCGCGGTGAGGGTGATAAACACATTGACCGGATCGGACGATACGACGCTCGCCAGCGCGCGCGCCCGATCGATGCCGGCTTGTTTCAGGGCGCTCTCCTCGGTCGCGTCGGCGTGTATATATAGGTGCCCGTGTTGTTTCGCTTCATTGCAACTATCGAGACTGGGTTCGATAATCACGAATTGAGATTTCCCTTCGCGCAATTCCTTCGCCAACATCATGCCTAAGCGGCCATAACCGCAGATGATGACATGTCTATCGATGTCCTCGATTTGCTTGTTCATGCGCGTCGTTCCAAGAATCTCTTGCAGTTGGTTGTATGTGATGAATTGGATGAGCGCGCCGGTCAGATAGATCATCCCGGTGCAGCCGATCACGATCAGAATTACCGTGATTGTCCGCAACGTAACCGTGTCGATCGGCCGAACTTCGCTGAAGCCGACGGTGAAGACCGTCAAGACGACCATGTAAAGCGCGTCGCCGAAGCTCCATCCGCTGAGCATATAGCCGAAGACGGCGAGTCCACTGATGAACATGACAATATAGACGGCGTAAAATAGGTTGGCGACGCGGTAGTTCGGAACCCAAATCATGTCACTGCGACCAAAATGACGGACGGGAGCCTCCGCCCGGCGCCGACCGCGCGGCGCGAGCGAGCGCTTTTCCGCTCAAGGCGATCAGCGATCCGCGTCCGTCGCCGAACGACCGGACCAGTGGGGCAAGGTCGAGATCTGCCGCGAACCGCAAGCGGGACAAATGAAGCTGCGCCCTTTTTCGATGTCCGGGAGCGGAGTAGACGGATCGAGCGACAATGTTTCGAAGGCGATAGGCGTCGAATGCAGGCACATCGGATTGGAGCAAGTCACGAAGAAGCCCGGAACGCCCTGCGATTGAAGGGAAGCGATCGTGGGAGGCTCGATGGCCATGAGAAAATCCGTTTCGTTTATTGCCAAGTTCGCCAACTCTTTTTGCAATAGACAGGCCAACCTCCCGCCTCGCTTTCACCGGCCGTCGGCCTCGGGTTTTGTGAGGCGAACCCGCCGCCGCGGAGTTTTGAGTCGTCCGTCGCGGCTGCTTTCCTGGGCACGGGTTGGCGTCGCTTTAGGCCCGATGCGCGCAAAAACATCCACGGAAATTCGCGATTCGCGCCGGACGAGACGTCTCATCCGCTGATCGAGCCGCCCGAATTCCCTACGGCTTCGGCCGCGCTGAATTTGCTGGGTTTCTTGGGTTCGCGTGGCTGATTTCAAGGCTGGCGCGACGGCGTTTACCAAAAATTAGGTCTAACGCCCTATCGCTGAAAGAGGCGGCGCGCCCGCGCTGGAAGGACGCGATGGGCTTTCGACCATGAAAGCCCGGCGCGATCGGGGCGAGAGGCGTCATGCCCTCGTTCGGTGCGACGACATAATGAATTCGACCGTGGAACAATCACCCCCGGCGAGAGGCCGCGGACGCGGATGGCGCGATCTTCCGACATCCTGACGTTTGTCCCCTCGCGCCCCGAGGAAGTCGCGCATGCTGACAGATACGCCGAACGATCCCGAGGAACTGCGGGCCGCCATCCTCGATCTTGTCGGACGCTATCACGCCGTCGCGCATGCGCGCCCGCCGTTCAATCCGGACAAGCCGAACATTCCGGTGTCGGGTCGGGTCTATGGCGCGCGCGACATGCAGCTTCTCGTTGATTCCGCGCTTGATTTCTGGCTGACGACAGGCCGTTTCAACGCCGAATTCGAGCAAAAGCTCGCTCAACGCATCGGCGTCAAACATGCTCTGACCGTCAATTCGGGGTCATCGGCCAATCTCGTGGCTTTCATGGCGTTGACATCGCCGCGATTGAAAGCGCGCCAATTGCGGCCAGGCGACGAGGTGATCACCTGCGCCACGGGTTTCCCGACAACGATCAATCCGATTCTTCAAGCCAATATGGTTCCGGTCTTCGTCGACGCGGACATTCCGACATACAATATCAACGTCGCCGCCATCGAGCAGGCGATCACGCCGCGCACGCGGGCGATCATGATCGCCCATACCCTGGGCAATCCGTTCGACGTGGCGTCCGTGCGCGCCATTTGCGATCGTCACGGGTTGTTTCTGATCGAGGATTGTTGCGACGCGCTTGGCGCCACGGTGGGCGGCCAGCATGTCGGCACGTTCGGAGACATCGGCACGTTGAGTTTCTATCCGGCCCATCACATTACGATGGGTGAGGGCGGAGCGGTCTTCACCAACGACAGCAACCTCAACAAAATCATGGAATCTTTCCGTGACTGGGGACGCGATTGCTATTGCGGGTCCGGACAGGACAACACATGCAACAAGCGCTTCAACTGGAAATTGGGCGATCTGCCCAAGGGTTACGACCATAAATATATCTATTCCCACCTTGGGTATAATTTGAAGATCACCGATATGCAGGCGGCCGTTGGCGTCGCGCAGCTTGAGCATCTCGACGACTTCATCGCCGCGCGCCGACGCAATTTCGCTCGGCTTCGCGAAGGACTCGCTCATCTCGAGGATATCTTCATATTGCCGGAGGCCACGGCCGACTCCGATCCTTCATGGTTCGGATTCGCCCTCACGCTGCGCAAGGACGCGCCAATCGATCGTCATGGCTTGCTGCTGGAACTCCAGGCCAAGAATATCGGGACGCGCCTGCTGTTTGGCGGCAATCTCGTGCGTCAGCCGTACATGAAGGGCCGCAATTTCCGCGTTTCGGGAACGCTCGACAACGCGGATGCGATCGTCGACAGAACGTTTTGGATTGGCGTCTACCCCGCATTGGGCGCGCAAGAAATCGACTTCATGATCGAGACGCTAGACAGCTTTTGCCGCAGCGACCGCAGGATCGCCGTATGACGGCTTTCATGGAGCCCGAGCGCATCCATAGCGGCCGCGGGCTTCGGTTCGCCGCGCGTCCCTCGCGCTGTAACTCGGGCGGCGGGCTCGTTACGGCCGTCGGGGGCTCGGCGTTCGCACGGAGCCGTGTCATTTCCCGCCAATCGCCCCAACGGCTTGCCCTTGGAGACCTCGCTTGACCTCGATTTCGACCCCGGCGGCGTGTGATGCGCGAACCGCCAGCTTCACGCTTCATAACCGAGCCGTTCTGATATTCACCTCGGTGCTGATTTTCCTGCCCTCGGCGCTGTTCGCCGCCGGCCTCAGGCCCATCCCTGCTCTTGTCCTGCTCGCGGGCTGCGTTGGGAGCCTTGCTCTGGTCAGTCAGCGTCTCCAGGCGAATGAAGAGGGGCTCCTTGACGCGTCGGTCGACATGAAGCGCCTGTCGCTCTGCATCGGACTGGGGTGCGTCATTTTGGTGTTCGGCGGCGAACTGCATCTCTTTTTCGCGCCCCTCGACTGGCGTGTCCGAGACGCGGTCCTCGCGGATCTGACGCGGAGTTCGTTCCCCATCGGTTACAATATCGATGGCGTCGACTACATCCTGCGGGCGCCGCTCGGGATGTACATGTTTCCGGCCGCCGTCGGGCATGTCTTCGGCTTGCTTGGCGCGCACGTCGCCCTGCTGGCGCAAAACTCCCTGATGCTTGGATGCATCTTCTATCTTCTCAGTTCGCTCGGCGCCGGCTGGCCGCACCTGGCCATCTTGATTATGTTCGGCGGGCTCTCGATTCTCGGGGCCGCCTTGGGTTTCGCCATCAGCAAGGACTATAAGATCGACAGATTGATCATCCTCGGCCTCGACGCATGGCATCCATATTTTCAGTATTCCAGCAGCATGGTGCAGTTTTTTTGGGTGCCTAACCACGCCTTGCCCGGCTGGTGGCTGGCCACTCTTCTCCTCCTGCAAACGAGGTCGCAGGTCGATATCGCGACATTGGGCGTATCGCTCGCGGGCGCGACGTTTTGGTCGCCGCTTGTCGTGATACCGGTCGCATGCTGGCTAATCTATCTTGCGGCGACCGATTGGCGGCGTCACTTGCTCGCCCAAAGGACCTGGCTCGGCGTTCTCGCGGGGGCGTGCTTCCTGCCAATCGCATTGTATGTGGTGACCGGCTCGTCGCAGATCTCCCACGGCCTTTCCTTCGAAAAGATGGAGTTTATTCCTCTATATATTATATTTATCGCGGTGGAATTGCCATGCGTGCGCTTCATATACCTTAATCGTGGATTCATCCCAAAAAATATGACGCATGTTTTCTATTTCGGCGCGGCGTCGTTGCTATTATTGCCGTTTTTTAGCTTTGGACCAGGCAATGACCTCGTTATGCGGGGCTCGATAGCGCCGCTTGTTATTGTCGCATTTGTTTTTGGTTCGATTGTCTGCAATGCGTCAATTTCGAGAAATACCAAGCTTATTGGATTTGCTCTCATCATCTTATCAACGCCTTCGGCCTTGCTTGAATTTACGCGCAACATAAACTATCCGCGCTATAATCTGAGCGATTGCACGTTGACGGAGGCGATTCATGCGATGGGCGCCAAGGGGATTCCGGCCAATTACATGGTGGAGAGCGCCAATATCCCCTCGTGGTTGATGGACGCCAGTGTTAGCGCTCCTCAGGGCGCCCGGTCGCGTCGCTGCTGGACGGATTTTGACAATCGCCACGACTGACGGGGCACGCGCCTTCTCGCCCGAGGAGGCTGTCGGCTCGGACATATCTCGTCCGCGATGGGCGCGACATCGGCGCTTTTGGTCCGCGAGGAAACAGCGGCGCGCGGCGCGATGGCGTCGACCCGAAAGCGGCTCCGGTCGGTCGCGACGACGCCTGATCGCAGCGCGGCGCCGCGTCAGCCGTTGCCGAGGAGCCGCTCCGATTCAACGGATTCGCGCGGCGAATTTTGCGTGAAGGGCGAGACCAGACGCACGCGCTGGCCGAGGTAACGATCGACCTGCGTCATTGTCATGGCGGCGACTTCCTTGCCATCGGCCAGAGCACGATACCAGTGCGTCGTCCAGTCGACGGTCTCTCCGAAATCGAGCAGCGGCGACCAGCGGAGCATCTCGCGCGCCTTGGCGGTGTCGAGACGCAACAGATTGGCCTCATGCGGATGGTCGCCGTGATCGCGCGTCCAACTCGCGCCGCCGCCATAGGCGTCGATAAACCCCGTCACCAGCGCTTCGACGCTTTGTTCGCTGGCGGCTCCAGGGCCGAAATTCCAACCGCCATCAAGGCGGGTGGAGTCCGTCATGGCGGTTTCTATGAGCATCAGATAGCCGCTCAACGGCTCCAACACATGCTGCCAGGGCCGCACGGCGGCGGGGTTTCGGATGTGCAGCGCCCGACCGGCCAAGAACGCGCGGAACGCGTCGGGAATAATCCGGTCCGCCGCGAAATCGCCGCCGCCGATCACATTGCCCGCGCGCGCCGAAACGATCTTGGCGCTAGTCGCGTTCGAAAAATAGCTGTCGCGATAGGCGCCCGCGACGAGTTCGGCGCAGGCCTTGCTGTTGGAATAGGGGTCGTGTCCGCCCAACGCGTCGGTTTCGCGGTAGCCCCACACCCAATCCTTGTTCTCGTAACATTTGTCGGTGGTGACGACGAGGACGGCGCGAACGCTGGGCGTCGCGCGGGCCGCTTCCAAAACATTCACCGTGCCCATCACATTGGTCGCGTAGGTGCACACGGGATCGGCATAGGCGGCGCGCACGAGTGGCTGCGCCGCCATGTGAATGACGATCTCCGGCGCCGCCGAGGTCATCGTCGCGCGCAAATGATCGAGGTCGCGTATGTCGCCGCGAATATCGTCGATCACCTCGCCGACGCGCGCCAGTTCGAACAGGTTCGGAGCGCTTGGCGGCTCCAATGAGTAGCCCGTCGCGCGCGCGTTGAGTCGGGCCAGCATCAAGGACAGCCACGAACCCTTGAAACCCGTGTGGCCGGTGAGAAAGACGCGTTTGTCGAGCCAGAATGCCGAGGAGATCACCAGATTTTCCACTTCGCTTGGCCGGAGGTCCATTGTTCTTCGAGGTAGATTTTGTCGCGCAGAGTATCCATCGGATACCAAAATCCATCGTGCACGAAGGCGCGCAATTCATCCTTCGCCGCGAGCGCGCTCACCGGCCCGCGCTCCCATATCGTGGCGTCGCCCTCGATCAGTTCGCCAACCTTGGGCGAGAGGAGAAAAAATCCGCCGCTGACCCAGCTTGCTTCCGCGACCGGCTTTTCGGCGAATGAGGTCACTCTTTCCCCGTCCAGCGTCATCGCGCCAAAGCGCATCGCCGGGCGAACGGCGGCGACCGTCGCGAGCTTGCCATGCGCCTTGTGAAAAGCCAGTTCCGCCGTGAGATCGATGTTCGAGAGTCCATCGCCATAGGTGAGCGCGAACACCTCATCATTCGCGACATGCTCCAGCACGCGCTTGAGACGGCCGCCCGTTTGGGTCTGATCGCCAGTGTCCACGAGCGTGACGCGCCAGGGCTCGGCGGTTTCTCTGTGGACTTCCATCGCGCGGGTTGTCATGTCGAAGGTCACATCGGACATGTGCAAAAAATAATTCGAGAAAAATTCCTTAATGAAATAGCCCTTGTAACCCAGACACAGCACGAACTCGTTGAAGCCGTGAGCGGAGTACGTCTTCATTATGTGCCACAGAATCGGCCTTCCGCCGATTTCGACCATTGGCTTGGGCCGCACCGAGGTCTCTTCGGCGAGGCGCGTTCCCAAGCCCCCGGTCAGAATTACAACCTTCATCGCATGGATCTTTCGANNCACATAGCGCGCGACCGAAAACGCCTGATGAATCAGTCGCTGGAAATATGGGCGCTAATTGGTTAACGCTTGGCTTATCGGCCACGGTCAAGCGACGCCACGAGCGAAGTCAGCGTCGAGGAAATGAAAATCAGCGTGGCGCGAACAGGATCATCGCGGCGCCGGCGAGACAAAGCGCCGCGCCGCCGAAATCCCATATATCCGGGGAATGGCCCTCGACACCCCACTGCCAGAATAGCGCCAAGGCGATGTAGACGCCGCCGTAGGCGGCGAAGGCTCGCCCCGCCAAAGCCGCCTCGACGCGCGTCAGCAGAGCGGCGAATAAAATTAGGCTGACGACGCCCGGAGCGACCCAGAGCGCGGAGCGTCCGAGCCTCAGCCAGACCCAGAACGAAAAACATCCGGCGATTTCGCACAGACCGGCCGCGAAGTAATACACGAAGGTCATCGGATATCCCGCTCGCGACGGCTAGTCGCCAGACTTCAAGCCTTTTTCACGAATTCGGTGCGCAGAACCAGGCCCTTGATTTTATCGGACCGGCATTCGATCTCATCCGCATTGTCGGTCAGGCGGATATTTTTGACGAGCGCGCCGCGCTTGAGCGTGATCGAGGAGCCCTTCACCTTCAGATCCTTGACAAGCGTCACATTGTCGCCGTCGGCGAGTTGCGCGCCATTGGCGTCCTTAACGATCATTATTTCTCTCCCACAATGCTTTCGAGCGACGCGGATGCGCAAGGCTCCGCGTTGGACGCCGCTGTAATAGCCGCGCGGGGGTCGCGGCGCCAACCCGCCGCCTGTCTCAAAATCACGCAAAAGCTTAAAAAGAGGCGAAGCCCTCGAGGGAACCCTGAAGGCGCGCTTCTCGACCGAGGGCGAAATGTGGCGGCGAGACGCGGCCGAATCCGAAAATCGAGGGAGAACAGCGCCCAAACGCGCGCGCATCACTGATTCGATCCTGCTACGTTCACGTTAGGATCAAATTGTTAACGCGGCCCGGGGTTTCATCCGCCCGACGCTTCGTCATGCTTCGTTCGCGACAACCAGGCGGCGCGCACCGCCAGCGCCGCGGCGCCAAGAAATCCGATGGTCGTCAGGCTGAAGCTCAGGCCCGCCTGGAACGGAAAATGCGGCTCGGGAATCGACGCCGGGTCGATCTTGGGATGCAGCGCCCGCAAAACAAAAGCCAATGGATTGAAGAAGGCGCCAAAGCAGCTGGCGCCAACGATCCACCACGGTGGGACAATTGAATATTGCCGAAACAACAGCGCGAAAAGGAACAAGAACTGCGCCATCATGAGATAGTCGATATGCGCTCTGATGAGATCGGCGCGCTCGAATATCAAACCGGCCAAATAACCGTTCGGGAAGAACAAGGTCACCCCGAGCGCCCACGCCAGCCCGAGAGCTATGGTGAGACAAAGCGTGGCGAAGGCCAGAAGAAATGTAGTTCGCGTGGAAGTTCGTTCGCTCGTCGCGTTCATGGTGTCCTCTTGCGTGAAAGCTCGGCCGATCGAGCGCCGAAGACGCCGGGGCGCCAAAACTCATCGAGCGAGAGTGGCGTCATTGGGCCTCCTTCCTCAACGGAGATCCCCCCGGGAAACGATGGGCAATTTGCCTGATCTTTCCCGAAAGGCCCTCGATCGCTCTCTATTTTGGCGAGATCGCGTTGGCCCGACGGCCAAAGCCTGCTTAAATCCGATCCTCGCGCGAACCGGGAGCACTTTCGATGCCGCTGATCCTCCGCCTCATCCTACGACTGGTCGGCGTTGCTTGCTTTTGTCTCGCGCTCACCGTCGGTTGGGTGATGCTTGACGCCCACCGCGACGTGGCGGCGCAAACCACGGCCTCGGCCGACCGCGTCGCGCATGAACTCGAGAATTTGTTCTGGCGGGAAATCCTGTGGCGTCAGAGCATGCGCCGCGACAAAATTTTGCCTATCCCCAACTGGGAAACGATAGCGACCTTGAAGCTGATTTCCCCGGGGGTTTGCATCGCCTTCGCGCCGGGAGCGGAAGAACCACGCACCATATGCAGTCAGGTGGAAGGCGTGGGAACAACGGCGCCGGAATGGTTTGCAACGGCCTACGAGCGCGCCTTTGGCGAGGGGGCGCCCGTCGTGCGCGCGCTGACCGTGCGGCAGCCGGAGACGGGCGCGATTGTCGCGACCGCGAATCCGGCGACGGCGGTGCGCCAGGCTTGGCGACAAATCTCGGTCATCGCGAGCATCGCGGCGTCGATGGCGGTTGCGATCTGCGTTCTCGCCGCCATCGTGATCGCCCATGCGCTGGCGCCCACCAGGAGCATTATCGAAGGGCTGCGCCGACTTGAGAGCGGACATTATCGCCGTCCGATCGCGCCCGCGACGACAGGGGAATTCGGGCAAATCGCGCGCGCCGTGAACGATCTCGCGGAGCGGTTGGCGCAAACGACGGCGGAGCGCGTGGCGCTGACGAAACGTCTATTCGAGGTGCAGGAAGAAGAACGGCGCGCGCTCGCCCGCGACTTGCATGACGAATTCGGCCAGTGTCTAACCGCGTCAATGGCCTTCGCGGCTTCGATTGAAGCGGGCGCGAGCGCGGATCGCCCGGATCTCGCCGAGGACGCGCGCGCCATCGCGCGCGTCGCCAGCCGAATGATGACGACATTGCGTGAAGCGCTCGCGCGACTGCGTTCGCAAGATCTCGACGAACTCGGGTTGGAGGCCTGTCTCGTTCAATTGGTCGCGGGCTGGAACACGCGCGCCGAACCGCGCGCTCTCGTGCACCTCGATCTTAGGGGCGACCTCGCGGGCGTGCCGAGCGCGATCGGAACCAATGTCTATCGCATCGCGCAGGAATGCTTGACCAACGCGATGCGCCACGGCAAACCGAGCGCCGTCTATCTGCGGGTCGAGCGCCTGGCCTCGCGCGAGGGCGCGCTCGCGCTGACTGTCGAGGACGACGGCGGCGGCGATCCGATGCGAGTCAGCGCCGCGTCGGGACATGGCATTCTCGGCGTTCAAGAGAGAATCGCCGCGTTTGGCGGCAGTCTGTCGATCGGTCGGGCCGCGCGCGGGGTCCGCGTCGCCGCGCGCATTCCTCTCCTCGCGCCGCTTCCAACGCTCGACCGCCAGTTCGCGCCGTCATGAACCAAATCGCGATTCTGCTGGTGGATGATCATCCCATCGTCCGGGAAGGATACCGCAGCCTGTTGGAGCGCCAGCCCGGTTGCCGGGTCGTCGCCGAAGCGGATAACGCCGCCTCGGCCTATCAAGCCTATCGCAGCGTGTCGCCCGACCTCGTCATCATGGATCTCTCGCTTCCCGGCGCCGGGGGGCTGGAGGCCGTCAGGCACATCAGGCAATGGGACAAGGGCGCCCGCATCCTCGTCTTCACCATGCACAGCGGCGCGGCCTTCGCTCTGAAGGCGTTCGAGGCCGGCGCCTCGGGCTATGTCACGAAGAGCAGCAGCGCCGCCGAACTCGTCCGCGCGGTCGGCGCCGTCGCGAAGGGCGGGAGAGCGCTCAGCGACGACGTCGCGCGCGAAATCGCCGCCGAGCGTCTGGCGCAAGGGCGCTCGCCGCTCGACGATCTGGGGCCGCGAGAGACGGAAATCCTCAGACTTGTCGCTTCCGGCCGCACCAGCGAGGAAATCGCGGAGGCGCTAAATCTCAGCACCAAGACCGTTCAAAACTACCACTACCAGATCAAATCCAAGGTGGGCGCGCGAACCGACGCGCATCTCGTCTGGCTCGCGATCGGCGCCGGTCTCGTCAACGACGACAGGCCGGATGGCTATTCCACCGGCTCGACCGCCGTGATCTCGATGCCAAAGCCCGATAGGCCCACATAGGCGCGCGGCTTTGGCGTCGTGCTGCGCAAGCGGATCGAGGAGACGCCCAAATCCTTCAGGATCTGCGCCCCAAGGCCTACGTCGAACCATTGCCGCCTGCGATTCTCTTCGGCGTTCTCCTCGCGCGGACGCACCACATTAGCGGGCACGCCGGCGGCGCCGTCGCGCAGATAAACCAGCACTCCCCTGCCCTCGCGAGCGAAGCGCGCCAGCGTTTTCTTAATGGTGTCGGCGCCGCCGAACACATCGCCAATGATGTCGGCGCGATGCAGCCGCGCCGGCATGTCGCGGCCATCGCCGATCGAACCGAGCACGAAAGCGAAATGCTGCACGCTGTCGTAAGGCGTGACATAGGCGTAGCCGGTCAGCGCCCCCGCGGAAGTTTCGACCGGAAAGGTCGCCACGCGCTCGACCAACTTTTCGCGCGATTGGCGGTGCGCGATGAGATCGGCGACCGAAATCACCGTCAGCTTGTGCTGGAGCGCGAATTGGGTGATTTGCTCGCCTGTCATCACCGAGCCGTCGTCATTGGCGAGTTCGCAGATGACGCCGACCGCCGGCAGGCCGGCGAGCCGGCAGAGATCGACCGCCGCCTCGGTGTGGCCCGAGCGCATGAGCACGCCGCCTTCCTTGGCGATCAGCGGAAACACGTGGCCCGGCCGCGCGAAGTCGGCGGCCCCCATATTGCCGTTGGCCAGCGCGCGCACCGTGTTGCAGCGCTGCTCGGCTGAAATGCCGGTGGTGAGGCCGTGGCGGGCGTCCACCGAAACCGTGAAGGCCGTGCCGAGCGGCGCGTCGTTCTGCGCGACCATGGGCGCGAGATGCAGACGCCGCGCGTCCTCCAGCGTCAGCGGCGCGCAGACGATGCCGCAGCAATGGCGTATGATGAAGGCCATTTTCTCGGGGGTGCAGAGCGCGGCCACGATGACCAGATCGCCTTCGTTCTCGCGGTCGTCGTCGTCCGTCACGACGACGATTTCGCCGCGCGCGATCGCCTCGATGGCTTGTGTTATTGAATGTGGCAAGGATGTCTCCGGAACCGCGCGATCAGCCTTCAAAGCGAGACGCCAAGAAACGGCTATCGCGGTCGGCGGTCGTTCCAGACATCTAGCGCCGCCAGGGCGGCTTTACAAATCCCGCTGATCCCGCGCCGCGCGCGGCCGAGCCTGCCTGTCACTCGATCGGCAGGCTGCCAGGTTCATGCAAGCGCATGCCGCCGCACTTCGCGCACAGCGCGAAACGATGGCCGGTCTCCCCCGCGAGCAGGGATTTGGTCGGCTCGCGCCGGATCGGCGCATCCGCCGAATCGGCCGCCACCAGACGGATCTGGATATCGTCGCCGATACGCAAAGCGGTATCCTCGATCCATTCAACGCTCTGGTCGCCTGAAGACTCCGACGAATCAATGCCGCCAACGCGCAGGTCGAGGCCGTCGATTTCCGCCCCCTCGATCGCTCTGGAGGACGCTCCCGCGCCTTTGCCCACCCAGGTGAGCATGAAAGATACGGCGCCGCTATGCTCCAAGCCCGCCACCGCGAGTTTTTTCCCGTTTTTCCATATTTCAAACGCGAGCACCGGAGCCTCCATGACCAGCCGATTGGTCCGCCATTTCTCGAATCCGCTGGAGCGCAACTGGTTGTGTTCGAATCGCGATTTTCTTCAAAGTCCGCCGACCGCCATTTGCGTCCGCCCAAGCTTGCGCGAAACACTATATGGCCGATCCTAACGCATTCATAACGCCGGCCCGCCCTTGCGGTTTGATTAATCATCGGCGGCGCCGAGCAATCCGATCGGCCGATCTTGCCTCCGAAATCAGTTTTACAGGCGCCGCCACCAGGCTGACAGCGGCCCGGTCAAATGGACGGGAAACCCTGCGCGCGCGGCGCCGAACATGTATAATGACCGGCTGGAGTGGAGCCAATGTCGCCAAAATGGCGGCCGCCGAGCCCCTGAATTGCGCTAAGAGTTATCGGAAGCGATGCGGAGACCCCTCAGATGACCGGCGAGAAAATCGACGCCCTTTTGGCGTTGCGCAGCGACGGGCGGCTCCTCGTCGGGCGCGATCGGATCAAACTTCTCGAAGCCGTGGCCGAACATGGCAGCATCACCAGAGCGGCCAAGGCCGCCGGCTTTAGTTATAAGACGGCCTGGGACGCCGTGGACGCGATCAACAATCTGCTGCCGAGTCCCGCCTTTATCACCAAGGCCGGCGGACGTAGCGGCGGCGGGGCGCATGTCACCGAGGAGGGGCGCCGGCTAATTGAGACCTTCCACCGGTTGGAGGCGCGCATGTCGCGCATCTCGTCGTTGATCGCGCAGGAGGGTTTCGCCGGTCACGACGATTTCGCGCTGTGGAGCCTTGGCATCAAGATTTCGACCCGCAATATGTTTCAGACGGAAGTGGTGGGCGTCCGCAGGTGGCCGGTCGACGTCGAGGTGACGCTAAAGGTGACGGCGGAGAGCGTGATTCACGCGATCGTCACCAACGAGGCGGCGGACGAACTGGGACTGGAGCCTGGACGCAAGGCGCTGGCGCTGATCAAATCCTCCTTCGTGCGGCTTTCTCTCCCGGGCGCGGTGGCCAAGGCCGAGCGCAACAGCTTCAACGGCGTTGTCAGGCGACGAATTGACGCCGAACGCAACAGCGAAGTGCTGATCGACATCGGTTCGGGCAAAACCATGACGTCGGTGATCGCGCGCCAGACCGCCGAGGATCTCGAAATTCGGCCGGGCATGCCAGCGGTGGCCAGTTTCAACGCGAGCGACGTGATTCTCGCGGTCGATTGATGGCGCGAGATCGCGGGCGCGCCAAATGAACGCAGTAGGTTCACAGCCCACGAGCAATCGACTAGAAACCGCCAAGCCCGGGGCGCGGTCCGCGTGGTCGCGCGTGGCGTAAAACGTGCTATTTTGACAAAATAGCAGATAGAGGCAGCCTATGATCATGCGAATCTCGACGATTGCGTCATTGCTCCTATTCCTCGCGACCGGCTCCTCTGTCGCGGCGGACTCCTTGCGTGAACAGGCGAAGGGGCTGTTCGAGCCCATACCAGCCGCCGCGCCCGCCCTACCGGGAGACCCGGCGACGCCCCAGACGCTCGCGCTCGGCAAGATGCTGTACTTTGATCCGCGACTCTCGGAGAACAACGACATCAGCTGCGCCGCCTGTCACAACATCGGCATGGGGGGAGTCGGCGGCCCCGCCTCCTCGAAGGGGCATAGCGGCGAGCTCGCCGGCCGCAATGTGTTGACGGTCTTGAACGCCGTCTTCAACAAGTCGCAGTTTTGGGACGGCCGCGCCGCCGATCTCAAGGAGCAGGTCGTGCTCGGCGTGATGGCCAACCCCGCCGCCATGTTGAAGACGAGAGGTGGACCGATTATCGGCGATTCCGCGGCCAATAATCTCACCAAGCAACATATCGTCGAGCGGCTCAAGAGCATTCCCATCTATGTCGAGGCGTTTAAAAAGGCGTTTCCGGCCGAATCCGATCCGATCGTCTACGACAATATCGGAAAGGCCATCGCTGTTTTCGAAGCGACCTTGATAACGCCGGACGCTCCTTTCGACCTTTGGCTGAACGGCGACGACAACGCGCTTTCGGAAGATCAGAAGGCCGGCCTGAAAATCTTCATCGATAAGGGATGCTCAAACTGCCACAACGGGGTCAATATTGGCGGCGGAACCTTCGCGCGCTTTGGAATGGCGCAATCCCCGGGTTCCGAATTGCTGCCATCGGACGATTGGGGCCGCTTCGCGGTCACCAAGAATGTCGCCGACAAATACGCCTTCAAGGTTCCGAGCCTACGGAATTTCGAATTGATCGCGCCCTATTTTCATACGGGGCAAACAGTGGATCCGAGAAAAGCTGTCGCGATCATGGGCGCGTCTCAGCTCGGGCAAAAGCTGAGCGACGGCGAGATCGACAAAATCGTGGCCTTCCTCAAATCGCTGACAGGGCGCCAGCCGGAGGTCGTACTGCCGATTCTGCCTCCGAATGCTCTCCCCGCCCCCTAGGCGAGGCTAGGCCGCGCGACGGAAGGCGCGAGGAAATCCGGCGGTTTGGTCCGGGTTTCCTTTCCCGCCCGCCGCAATGATCCGTCACAATAATTATGTGGGAAAGCGGTGGGCTTGTTGACACGACTGGCCCGCTGACGTTTAACCTTGGCTTCGGCGATGGAGTTCGCCGTACAACCGCCTCGATGGTTTAGCGCCGGGGCTGATGACTCCTACTGTCATAAGCAGGGGAGGAGTCCGCGTGGAAAACGCTCGATCCATTGTCGTAAAAGCGAGGCTCGCCCGTCGCGACCGTCGGTTCGCGGCTAACCGGCCGACGGCGCTGGGCGCGGTCTAGCCATGCCGCGCGGCGATTCCCAACGCCTGAGCGGATGGCGTTTTCTGCTGCTCAACATCGTGCTCGGGCTCGGCAATGTCGTCGTGTTGTCCAATGTGCCGGGCTATACGATTGTCGCGCCCTATGCGGCCGGCAATCTGCAGGGCGTGACGCCGAGCTTCGGCACGTGGGCGACGACGGACCATATGATCGGCCTCGCGCTGGGCTTTCCTCTCGCGCGCTGGATCGCGGCCAGACTCGGCGCTCACCGCGCTCTCGTCGCGGCCTATGCGCTTTATGCCGTCTTCTCGTTCGTTTGCGCCATGAGCGAAACGATCTACTTTTTCGTGGCCGCGCGCATTCTGCTTGGCCTCGCCGGCGGCGTCATTCTCCCGATCGGCCAATCCGTGCTGCTGAACGAATATCCCGAAAAACTGCGGACGTTCGGCGTCGGAGTTTGGGGCATCCTCGGCATGATGCCGTTCATGGTCGGGATTTTCATCGGCGGCTGGTGGGCCGAACATTTCGGCTGGCGCTATTTGTTCTACTCGAACATCCCGGTCGCGCTCCTGGCCGCCGGCGTCGCGGGCTCCCTGCTGTACGGCCGCGAGATTCGCCCGCGTTTTCATCGCTTCGACTTTGTCGGCTTTTTCCTGCTCGCGGCGGTTTTTCTCGGTTCGCAGACGATTTTCAACATGGGCAACGACTTCGACTGGCTCCACTCGCCTATCTTGGTCGGCGTGCTGATTGTGGTAGCGCTGGCGCTGCCTTGCTTCGTCATCTGGGAGCTTGGCGAACGACATCCGGCGATCGACGTCCGTCTCTTCACTCACCGCAATTATGCGATCGCGACGCTCTGCTCGGTGGTGGGGTTCCTGGTCATTCAGGGATTGTTGTCCCTGTTCATCGTGCAAATGCAAGTGCTTCTCGGCTACAGCTCGTCCCTCGCCGGCGGCGTCTATCTCTGGATGTTGCTGTTGTCCGTGCCATCCGCCGCGATCGTGCACGAGCTGTGCAAGCAGATCGACGTTCGCCTGATCTGTTGCATGAACTTTCTTGGCTTCGCCGCGACGCTGACCTGGTTCGGCATGTTCGACAAAACCGCCTCCTTCGATCAGATCGCCTGGCCGATGACCTTTTTCGGCTTCTCGCTCGCCATGTTCTTTACGCCGCTGGCGAATCTCGCGATGTTTGGTCTGCAGGGCGCGCAACTCATCCGCGCGGCGGAGGAGTTCGCGCTGCTGCGGACGGTCGCCGGCGGCTTTGGCATCGCGCTGCAAGGCGTGGTTCTGTTCCGGCGCACGCCGCAACACGTGCTCGCTCTTTCGGATCAGTTTGATGGGAGACGCTTCGCCGAACTCGATCAGATGACCCAACTGTCCGACAGGCTTCAAGCTTTGGGCTTCACCCAGGCCATGGCCAGTAGCCAGGTCGGGCGCTTTCTGCGACAGCAGGCGGGGCTGCTGGCGCTCAACGACGCCTTTCTGCTCGGCGCCGTCGTGTTCGTCGGACTCGCCGTCGTCGTTTGGCTCGCCCGCACCACCCACCCCTTGCGTCTGACCGCCGCGCAAGAGCTGAAGCAACTCACAGCCGAGGAGCTGATGGAACAGCCATGACAAGCCGGCGTCTATCCATCGCGCCCGCGGCCGGGCTTCTTTTGCTTCTCGGCGGCTGCGCGGAGACGTCACCGAACAGCGAACGCGCGCAATTCATCGAGTCTCCGGCGATGGACCGCACCTTGGCGCGGTCTGGCGCGCCGATCGCTTCGCAAACCGAGGCGAACTGGCCCAGCAGCGAATGGTGGCGCCGCTTCCGCAGTCCCGAACTCGACCGCATCGTCGAGACGGCGCTGGCTGAAAATCAAAACCTGAAAAAGGCCATGGAAGCGTTGCGCGACGCCGAGGCTTTCTCGGAGGTCGAAGGGGCGCGGCTGTTGCCCTTCCTCAACGCGGATATGGGCATGCGCCAATCGCGCATTCCCAATCATGGCGTCGTCGCCTCCTATAATCCCGCCCTGGCCGGCCTCGAGAAGACCATGGCCTACATCAACCCGCTGTCGCTTCACTACGAATTCGACTTCTGGGGCAAGAACCGGGCGATCCTCAACGCCGCGCTCGGCGAGGCCGCGGCGCAAGCGTCGGAGGCCGTGGAAGCGCGGCTGCTGCTGACCACCGCCGTCGCGCGCGTCTATTTTCGCATCCGCGCGCTGGCCCGGCAGGCGGAAACCGCGAGCGAGATGGTCAAACTGCGCCGAGACCTGCTCGCGGTCGCGCAAACGCGGTTCAGAACCGGGATCGACACCGCCGACGGCGTGGCCGAAGCGAGCGCCGCGGTGGAGGCCGCCGTCAAACGCCAAGCCGGCGTCACGGCGCAACTGGACTTCCAGCAGAATTTGCTCGCGCGCCTCATGGGCCAGGGACCGGACGCCGGACGCGGCATTGTCGGCGCGAAGGCGATGAGCCCGCCAGCGGCTCCCGCCTTGCCGCGACAACTTCCGGTGGAGCTTCTCGCCCACCGGCCGGACGTCGCCGCCGCCATGCATCGCGCCGAGGCGGCCGCGGAGCGGATTCACGCCGCCAAGGCGGAGTTCATGCCGTCCGTCGATCTCACGATTGTCGGAGGGCTGGAGGCCTCAAGGACTTCGACGAAGATCGACGATCTGGGGAAATACTTGTTCCGAACCTCGGCGATCGGCTACGCCGTCACGCCCAACATCCATCTGCCGCTGTTCCAGGGCGGCAGTTTGCGCGGCAGGCTGGAGGGCCGCCGCTCGGAATATGACGAGGCGGTCGACGGCTACAATGAAACGCTGCTCAAGGCGGCGCAGCAGGTCGCCGACAGCCTGGCCAGCCTGAAGGAGACGCGCTCCCAGTCGGAGGCGCAGCGCCGCTTGAGCGCCACCGCGCGCGCGGAACTCGAACTCGCGCGCTCGCGCTGGCGCAGCGGGCTGAAGGATAAGCGCGAACTGCTGGTGCAAGCGCATGTCGCGCTCGAACAGATTTACGTGCTCGACGCGCTCGACGCCGACTACCTGTCGTCGCATGTGGATCTGATCCAGGCGCTGGGCGGCGGCTATCTGGAGGGTCCAGAAGCGTTCGCGCCGCGGCCGGAGCCGGAAAAGGATCGGCTGACGCCGCTCGTCGACGCGATCGAGGCGCTCGGCGGCGGATAGGCGCGCGCCG
>PLZT01000459.1 GCA_003152255.1 Methylocystaceae bacterium
TCACGACGACGCCGCGCCCGACCAAACTCATTCGCGAACTGCTCGCCAATCCGCTGACACACGCGACGCGCGCGACGACTTACGACAATCTCGCCAATCTGCCGCAAAGTTTTATCGACAGAATTTTGCGCGCCTATGAGGGCACGCGGCTCGGGCGCCAGGAACTGAACGCCGAATTGCTGCTCGACACGCCCGGCGCGCTGTGGACGCGCGCGACGATCGAGGCCGCCTATCTGGCGAAGCCCCCGGCGCTGACGCGCATCGTCGTCGCGATCGACCCGCCGGCAAGCTCCACCGAGCGCGCCGACGAATGCGGCGTCATCGTCGCGGGCCTGAGCGAAAACGGCGAGCCCTGCGTGCTGGCGGACCTGTCGTCGCAGGGCGACACGCCGCTACGCTGGGCGAGCCGCGCGGTCCAGGCGGCGCGCGATTTCGAGGCCGACGCCATCGTCGCCGAGGTCAACAATGGCGGCGACATGGTGGAGACGGTGATCCGCCAGATCGACGCCAACGTGCGCGTGAAATCCGTGCGCGCCAGCCGCGGCAAGTTTTTGCGCGCCGAGCCGGTGGCGGCTTTGTACGAGCAGGGCCGCGCGAAACATGTCGGCGTGTTCGCCAAGCTCGAAGACCAGATGTGCCTGATGACGCCGGAGTTCGACCGCCGCGCGGCGGGGTTTTCTCCCGATAGAGTCGACGCGCTGGTGTGGGCGGTGACGGAACTGTGTTTTTCGCAGAATGATGGCGCGGCGATTATCGATTTTTATCGGAGGCTGGCGAGGGAGGGGAAGTAGGGGGCGATTTTGAAGCCGGGGCGAACGCGCGTCGAGAGGGGCAGTGTCAAATGGCTCCCGCTAAATCGACGGCAATCTGCGGTCAGCCTCACTTCTTGACGCTAGAAAGAGAAAGTTTAAACGCTTTGCCCTGATAAGTGACGATCCGCCGACCCATGTTAGGCATATCATGACCGCGCATCCTCAATTTGAACCCTTTTTTCCGGCGCACGCGGTGGAAAGCTGTGCAGCAGCGGTCTTTTTTGACTCGCCGCTTCCTTCGAAGCTTTTCATCAAACTCATGGAAGAGTTAGGGGCCGAGCTGCTCGCGGCAGGCCTCGTCGAAGGCCCCACTGGCTTAGAAATCCAAATTTTGGTTCCAGATTTGCAGTTAGGCTCAGGCTCCTCGGGGGCACCAAGGTCGTTTTCGACATCCGATCGGTCGGGAGCACTCATGCTCACGCCATTTTCATTGCATTGGAAGACAAATCAATACATTAGGTGGAGCTACTTTTTGCAACAAATACATTCGTTTTTTATCGGAGCGCTCACAGAGTATTCAAAACTTCTTCATGTCGGCGCCGTGCAGCTTGAGTATTGGGACCGTTTCATGTGGAGCGGCTCGTGGGATGACTTCAATTGCGGCTCTCTTTTGCTTGCGAATTCTCCTCTCATAGCGAATGAGGCCGAGCAAAAAACTCGACAGTGGCACTCTCATGCTGGATGGTTTGACGTTCTAGATTCGGGCCGTCGCCAACTTGCCAACGTCAACATTGATGTGCAAACGGTTCAATCGGCGAGCGGGAAAAGTCAACCGTCGGTAGGAATCTATACCTCCCTCCGAGAAGACTCCGTAGATTTTCGTTCGTCGAAAGCGCTAGAATGGTTCGACGATTCGCAGGTTATTCCAACGCTGGAAAGACAGCATGTAACTTTGAAAGCGGTTCTTAAGCGCCTCATAAAGCAGGACATGGCCGATAGGATTGGCCTTTAAGGGTAAGCCCATGCTGACATTTGATTGCCCCTCCGATGCGACCTATAGGGTACCCACGCCCCTGTTTTCCGAGCAGCGTCGGGTGTCGGATTATGACCTGTCTGCCCTTTGGATGGGGCAATGGCGGACGCCCATTGCTATGAAGCTTCCTGGTCCGGGCGGCGTCGTGGCGATTGCGACGCCAGATCCTTGGCTTCATGCAACCCTCAAGCGAATTGCGGCGCATCGAAATTTATCATCAGGCTGGGATGGAGGCTTCGCTCCTGTGCCTCCTCCCGGATCGCTCGACACTGCCGAGGCGCTTGCTGTCGGGTTCTTAGCAAAACGCCAAGATCGTCGACCATATTTTGCTGTTGATAGCCAAGGGATACCTGGCTTTGCGGCAAATGACGGTAACTTCTATTTGCACCTGACCGTTGATGCTCCTGGCAAACTTTCTTGGTTTGCAGTCTTGGATGGAGTCGAGCACTTTGAGGACGATGTGGACTTCAATGGTGTTAAATTTCCTGAGAAGCTGGCTGTCCTTTTTTGACAGGATTACTCGTATGTCGTGCAAAGCTTGCCGGGAGGCCGTCGATGCGGAGGCCGATCGGGCGAAGCATTTTCACGCGGCGCACAAAGAGGTTTGCGGATGCGAACAATATAGCCTGACCACCGGGCGTGTCGGGGATGACGAAACGCTGCACTTTATCGTCTCTGATCCAGATGGCATAATTAATGGATTTATCAATCAGATTCTAGTTAGTCAGATAGATGCTAATGGACTGAGTGTTCTAAGGGATCGTGCAGAAGACGCGGAATTTATATTGTCGCTTGAACAGCTAAGCGCGCGCTGGGCGGAAAGAAGTCGCCGGTTTTGTGGAATACTTAATATTTCCACTCACTCGGTGCGGTACGACGAAGGGGATCGCCTTTGTTGCGTATATGACACGGCGGAGCCAGGAAAACCAAATCACGCCGAAATTTTTGCCCCCGATCTCCAGCTTCTCGCGGAGGCACAATTATCCAAGGGCGAATTGAAGAGGAGAAGTCGGCAACGAATAAAGAAGTTCGTCGAAAAAGCGGGAACGGATTTCGTGACCCCAGACTCGTTTAGAGGCGGTTTTTTGAAACGTTTTGAGAAGGCAGCCTCAACCTAGCCGGTCGTTTCGCTCGCCGACTACACTGGGCAGCGTCCCATCCGAGTCGCAGCCGAAATCGGCGCCGCGGCCGAGCGCGACAAACCGAAGCTTTGTCCTGATCCCGGCCCCGACGTTCCGCATGGCGCGTCGGAGCGCGCTATCGCCTATCAGGAGCAAATCAGCGCCTTGAACAATCCGCGCCGGCCCTTGCCGGCGGGCATGGCCGTCAGCCTGGAGAATCCGCTGACGGGAAAGAACGTCGCCTTCGACGATTGTCGCGAAAGCGACGGGACGATGATCGAAGCCAAGGGGCTTGGCTATGCGGGACTGATGGAAAGTGATTGGCTGGCCGAGAAAATTTGGCGTGAGAAGATACGCCCACAGGCGGAAAGTCAGATCGCCGCCGCCGGAGGTCGTGACGTCGAATGGTTCTTCGCCGAACCCGAAGCCGCAGACAGGGCGAGAAAGTGGTTTGGGAGAGAAGAGACGCTTCGCAACATAAAAATATACTACGTGCCCGCGGAGGCTCCATGACGAGAAGCCAGATCCCGATCGAGATCAAGAGGACGGATAGCAAGGATTATTACGTCCGAGCGAGTTGGGAAGAACGCGCCGAGACGCCGGACGAACTCGCCGCGCGTTTCCTGCGCATGATCGATTCTTTGAAAGTGATCGATCCCGTTTTCAGACTTTGGACTTGCGGCCGAAAGCGGCCAGAGAGTTTCGAAGAGGTCCGCGACCGTTACGCCGAGGAAATCGCCGCGGGCATAACGAGGGACGACTGGAGAGAGCCCATTCCCGCCGACGGCTATCGGTTCGGCGCGCTGACCCGCGGCACGCCACAGAATCGCACCTTCACCCTGGACTGCAAAGGGGGCTCGATCATCAAATACAAATTCACGAATGACGTGACGTTCAGGACATCCGCCAACAATTCCAACCCGGATGCGGACGTCGTCAGTTATCGCGTCTTCCGCCCCGCCTTGCTGGCGATGGTCGACGCTTGGGAGCCCGTGCGGGGGTGCGCCACTTCCCGGCAACTGAGTCAATTCGACAAGAGCGACTCATATTTCCCGCCCGCCTGGATTCAATATCTTTGCCCCTGGCTCGCCGAAAAAATCACGCCGCCGTCGACGGTGCTGTCGGAGCATTTGCCGAACGGCGGGCTGTTGATGTCGGCGACGACGGAAACCTTCGACATCGACAACTCCGCGCATCTTTCCGCCGCCCGCGACATGGCCGCCGCCATGGCGCCGTTGAACGCGCTGCCCTGGCCGTCGGAGAGATGAGATGCGTATTGCGCTTGGCTGGAGAGCCGTCGCTGACGCGGCCATGCTAACTTTTAAGAGAGCGGCTTCACGCAATGGCTGACGGCTCGAGCCGCGTCGGCCGCGCTTCATGACACCGTGACGAGGAGGCTTTCATGAGTTGGGATTTGTTCGCGATGCATCTTCCGCCGGAAATCAAGCGCCTGTCCGATTTGCCCAAGGACTTCGCGCCGTCCCCGATAGGGCCACGCTCGGATATCATCGCAAAGCTTTCCGCGCTTTTCCCCGAATGCGATTTTTCCGACCCGTCATGGGGCTCCCTCGCTCTTCCTGGCTGCCATATCGAATTCAGTCTCGGCTCGCGCGACAAATCGGACAGCGACGAACTCGAATGCTTCGTGATGCACGTCCGCGGCGACGAGCGCGCGCCGGACGTGGTCGCGCATATTCTCGGCGAACTCGGTCTCCGCGCATTTGATCCCTCCTCCAAGAGCGGGATTTTCGAGCAAGACCCCGTCTCGCGATCGGAGTCTTTTGAGCGGTGGCGGGCGTACCGCGCACAAATCACGCGGATTCATCCGGGTTGAAGCTGCGGCGCCCGATGACGCCGGAATGCGGCTCTTCCTTCTCCCGCTTGCGGGAGAAGGCGCCATGCGGAGCATGACGGAAGAGGGCCGCCGCGACCTAGTTGTATGCTTGCCGTGAACCCTCATCCGACCTCGCTGCGCGAGGCCACCTTCTCCCACGAGTGGGAGAAGGGAGCGCCCTCGCTTGATTCAACTTAAATCCCAAAAAAACCCAAGAGCCCCATCATGCCGCACGTCTTCACGACCGCGCGTCTTTTTCGCGCGGGGTTTTAGCCATGGCCGCGCGCGACAGCCAAGCCGGGCCCCCTTCATGGTCGCTGGCTCCGCAGGCCCTGTCCATCGCTTATGGACAGGCGCAATTCATGTCGTCGACCGGCGCGACCAGTCCTTCCGGCTGGTTCGGGCCGCTTACGCCGCT
>PLZT01000604.1:0-204 GCA_003152255.1 Methylocystaceae bacterium
CGCCGCGCCGTCGCGGCCCGCCGCCCTGCGTCCGGCGGCGCCGCGCGCGGAAACGGAGTCCGGCTGGCTCAGCAATCTGCTGGAGCGCGCCTCGGACGAAGGGCCGGGGGCAGCCGCGCCGCCGCGCCCGGCCGCGCCCAGCGGGCTGGACAATCTGACGCTCGACATCGCCCGCATGGTCGACACCTCGGCCGTCGCGGAATT
>PLZT01000604.1:265-10632 GCA_003152255.1 Methylocystaceae bacterium
CCTTCTCCCGCGCGCGGGAGAAGGGGCGGCGGTGATTTCGCGCATGATTTTTGCGCGAACCGACGCTTGGGATGATGAACCAGGGTGTTGGTCGCGAGAGTATTGAGTTTCGCGGCACCCGAGCCTCGCGTGTCCGCGCGAAAAGTCCCGAAGTGTGTTTCTCATTGAAATCAACTTGTTGCGCTGTCGGCGACGCCATTGATTTGTCGGAACGCTTTCGGGGAGGCAATCGAGAATGGAACGAGCGACAGCCGCCGCGCGTTTCAAGAGCAATGCCCCCTCGGATAGGAACTTGGCCATGTACATTCGGATTCAAATCGCGGCGATGGTCTATTTGATGGTTCAGGCGATCATGTTCGGCGCGGGCATAATTCTCGTGCTGGCGACCCCATTGAACGCCATGGCGATGCAACTGATTCCGTGGGTTGTCGGAGTTACAGCCGCATTGTCGCTACCCATATCTTGGCTGATCGCGCCGCGGCTTCGCGCGCGCTACTGGCGGGAGAAAGGAGTCAGGTCGGATTTTATATCCGGCCCGATTTGAAACTCCGCGCGGGAAATTTAATCGCGGCGATCGGAATGACCGCGTATTTCGAGCATTACGCGATCGAACCGCGTTATGGCCGGACGCCGGGAAGTCGTTCGCGCGCTGCTTCGAGGCGAAGCGTGGCGGCGCGTCGTCGCAGGTCTCACTTACCCTTGCGCTTCTTCTTCTTCTCGCCCGCGCAAAAGCTCTCATAAAGCGCCTGCATCATGCGCGAGACCTTGGGATTGTCGATCCGGTAAAAAATCGTCTGCGAAACGCGGCGCGTCTCGACGAGGCCGTCGGCGCGCAGCCGCGCGAGATGCTGTGAGAGCGACGACTGGCCGAGCCCCAGCGCATCCTGTAACGCCGAGACCGACAGTTCGCCCTGATGCAATTCGCACAGGATCATCAGGCGATGCCGGCTGGCCATCGCCTTCAGAAAGCTTTCGGCCTCCGCCGCCTTCGGCGCGAGTTGTTCCACGTCCATGCCGCCACACCCATGCCGCCCGCTTACCATATTATAGATATCTAATTTAGCCGCAAGGAAGATCATCGTGGTTGGCGCTCCCTTCTCCCACAAGTGGGAGAAGGGAGCCGCTTCAATTATTTCAACCCGGACGCGCGATGCGTTATGATGCTGTCATGATCGTGCAGCCGCCCCGTCCCGACGCCAGCCATCTCGCGCAACTCGGCGAGCGGTCGCGCGAGATTTTCCGGCTTATCGTCGATTCCTATCTCGCCTCGGGCGAGCCGGTCGGCTCGCGCCAGCTCTCGCGGCTGTTGCCGATGACGCTATCGCCGGCCTCGGTGCGCAATGTGATGCAGGATCTCGAGGAACTCGGCCTCGTCTACGCGCCGCATATCAGCGCCGGGCGTCTGCCGACCGAGATCGGCCTGCGCTTCTTCGTCGATTCGCTGCTGCAAATCGGCGATGTCGAGCAGGACGAACGCGCCGCGATCGAGGCGCAGGTCGTCGCCGCCTCGCGCGACCATGACCTCGAAGGCGTGCTGGCCGAGGCGACCAGCCTGCTGTCCGGCCTCACCCGCGTCGCCGGCGTCGTGGCGGTGGGCAAATCCGACGCGCGGCTCAAGCAGATCGACTTCGTGCGGCTGGAGCCCGAGCGCGTGCTGGCGATCCTCGTCGCCGAGGATGGCTCGGTCGAAAACCGCGTGCTGCCGGTATCGCGCGATCTGCCGCCCTCGGCGCTGGTCGAGGCGGCCAATTATCTCAACGACCGCATAAGGGGCCGCACGCTGGAGGAGGCGCGGGCCGAGATCGACGCCTCGCGCCGCGCCGCGCAGGCGGAACTCGACACGCTGACGCGGCGCCTCGTCGAGGCGGGTCTCGCGAGCTGGGGCGGCGGCGCCGGCCGCCAGCTGATCGTGCGCGGACAGGCGCGGCTGCTGGAAGACCTGACCGCGCTCGACGAACTGGAGCGCGTGCGGCTGCTGTTCGCCGATCTCGAGACCAAGACCGAGGTCATCGACCTGCTGGAGCGCGCCGAGGAAGGCGAGGGCGTGCGGATTTTCATCGGCTCGGAGAGCAAGCTGTTTTCGCTGTCGGGCTCGTCGCTGATCGCGGCGCCGCTGCGCGACGCCAACAGGCGCATCGTCGGCGCGCTGGGGGTGATCGGCCCGACGCGGCTGAACTACGCGCGCATCGTGCCGATGGTGGAGTATACGGCGAAGGTGGTGACGCGGGTGGTGGGCGGAGGGTGAGGGCGCGGGTGCTTCGTCGTCGGAACGAAAAACTGTGAAATGGACCTTCGATTTTATTGCGTAGGTTCGTTTTTTGTTCTACGTGTTTGGGGTCATGCATGATGCGCGCGCCTTAGCTAATTTTTTCATAGATCGAGCCGCTCAAAAGGCGCGGCCGATTACAACCATGACTTTGTTAAAGGTACTGTATTTCGCTCATGCTTGGCATTTAGCAAAATATGGTCGCCCGCTGGTTGCGCAGCCGTTCGAAGCGTGGAAACATGGACCGGTTAATCGTGTCGTCTATGATCAAATGAAAGCTCTAGGTGCTAAGCACGTTACGGATCGCCTGATTTCCTTTGATGCTGAAATCTGTGGGTTTCGCCCCACTCCTTATTGCTTTGACCCAGATCTGAACAAATTTTTGGAAAATATTTTTGACTACTACTCTCAATTTGATGCTTTTAAGCTGTCAGATTTAACCCACGAAAACGGTTCGCCTTGGGACGTTGTATGGTCTGAGGCAGAAAAGCGTGCTGTTCCCGGAATGCTTATCCCAGACAGTCTGATCATGAACTGGTTCAGGGAGGGTGGAGTAAAACATCTGCGAAAACATAGAGGTGGAATGTCATGAGCGGTTTGCCTACTCCTCCAGTTCCGGATCTTGCTCGTCTTAGCGGTCAATCCTTTGACGAGGTGGTTTCACAACTTTTAATATATTATGATACGGAAGGCGTTCCGTGGAACTACGTAGCTGGAACTCGTATAGTAAAATACAGCTACAAGGGCATGCATGATCTTAAAGCGCTTTTGGCCGGCTGTTCTACAGAGAGAACAAAAGTTGGCAGGAAGTCGAACGAAGAAGTTGTAAAGTTGGCTGCTCCAAATGCGTTTGAGCGGTCCACGCAAGTTTTTGATCTCCCTAGACGTCAATTTCATTTCGGGCGCGATCTAAATTCCGGATTTCGGATTCCTTTTTTCTTCGTTGAAAATAAGGTCGTTAAGCTGTTCTTCTTGCAGCCGCGCAAAAGTTTCCACCTTAGTTATGACGAGTTATGCATGGTAGCGACTATTCACAAGCGGTTTTTGCTAGACACCGAATTTTATGGCCAAGCGGTGGATGTGGAGTACGTCGATTTGAGTGCTGACCCAGTAAGCAAGGCAAGGGAGATGCATCGTTATTCATTGAGCTCTCTTGATCTTTGGTCGGAAAAACGTCTGGCTGATCGACTCAGCTTAATTGCAGAAGGTATTGAATTTGTTCGGTCGAGCGGACTCGTTAGGCCTAGACCTCGACGCCCTCGTCCTATCAGCGCGGACATGCCTCTTTTCGATTGAGGCAATCGACCCGAAAACCGTCGCCGCGCTGATCGACGAAGGGGCTTCGGATTAGCCGATTACTCCGCAGCGACCTTCGCCCCTGAATTATGCGCGTAGGTCGCCCATGTCGGCGTGTAGTCGTCGTCCGCCTGGTTGCCCCAGCACGCCCAGCCCTTTCGCGCGCCTCTGGCGAATAGCTCCAGAAATGGCCCCGGCGAGCATGACTCGATGATCTCAAATTGCTCGTCGGGCTTGCGGCTGTGTTCTCTTTTGCGCGTCGCGAGCAGATTGACCTGGCGCCTGCCGGGGGCGAGCGTGCGCGCGTTCTTGCCGCGTGTTCCAAACAGCACGAGTTCGGTCACATTGCGGAAGTAAAAGCCGACGCCGCGCCCATCCGAACCGCCGTCCTTGCGCACCTTGTGCCAAACGATGTTCGACTTATAGGCGAAGCCTCACGCCTTCATCACGGCGAGTCCTTCGGGCAGAAGCGCGTTCGGCGCCCAAAGATAAAGATGCGCCGTCTCGGCCGTCAATTGCGCGACGGGAAGCTTCTCGAAGCGTCATTGTCGCGTAGCGGCTGAGCCGCCGGTGTTCGGGCGCGACCTTGCCGGTCTTGTTTTGGAATTGCCATGGAGGATCGGCGAGAATGGTCGCGAACCGCCGCTCTTTCGCGAATTGGAGCAAATCGCTCGAAGCGGACATGGCGGCTCCAATGGGCCGCTGGCGGATTCGCGCTCCACGGCGGCATATACGAAAGATCGAAATGTTGGAGGTTTCTTGAGCTTCGCCCCTTACCTCCAGCCAAACCCCCCGCCCAGGCCGCCGCTGCCGCCGGCCATGCCGCCGTTTCCGCCGCCGCGCTGCTGCGGCGTCTGCACCTGAGTGGGCGTGTTGGCGGCGCGGATGTCGTCGTTGGTCACGCGGCAGGTGTGTCGTCTATCGAAGCGGGCGAAGAACGGGCTCTCGAATTCAATGAATTCTTTTTGCGTGACGCGGCCCTTGCCGGCCATGTCGAAGTAATCGAAGGTGGCCATCTGAAACACCGGGCTCGCCTTCTTGATGATCTCGAAATCCTTGGCCTCGATATAGCCGCGCTTGCGCGGGTCGCCGAGCCGATACATGCGCGTGACATAGGCGCGCCATTGGGCGCAGGTGTAGACGCCGCCCTGGCCGCCCCATTCGCTCGCCGTCGCCAGCAGCGGTTCGTCGGCCTGCTGCGCGAAAACTTTTGGCGCGAAACCGGCGGCGGAACAGAGGGCCGCGATTACGGCTAGGGCGAGGGCGCGTGCGCGCATGAGCTTCTCCTGGACAAGAAAACGCCCGACCGTAGCAACGATCGGGCGTCCCCGCCAGCCCAAAAACTTAGCGCGAGCCGCGAAAAAGTCGATGGACTTTTTCGGGGCAGAGCTTGCTCCAACGTTTTGATTTAGAGCGATGTCTTATCGTTCGAACGATTCCGTTCGAACGGAAGGCGCGCTAGCGGTGATGATGGTGGTGATGATGATATTCGTGATCATGGTGATGGTGGGGATGGCCGGTGTAATGCGCCTCGGCGGCGATAGGCGCGAAAGCAACCGCGGCGGCCAGCGCCAGCGCGGCGATGATTCTATTTAACATCGTGTTTCTCCTCAACTATTAGCATTATCAGCGCGTTTTGAGCGCGCGGGGAGGCTGGAGGCCAAGCTAGGCTATTTCAAGGCCGCTGCTCGCGCCGGCCTCGCCCGGCTCGCGTTGGAATGGGAATTAATGCGAACTCGCGCGAAGTCCAGGGCGTCGCGCGGAGGCCGCCCGGCCTGGGCGGCGGGCGCGAATTTTTATGCTTTTTTACGCTTTTTACGCTTTTTACGCTTTTCGCGCTTGACGGCCGCGGGCTCGAATGGTAGAGATTAGGCAACGTCGAGAGTTGCGCCCGGGGCCGTATTGGTCGCCGGGCGTTTTCATTGGACGCATCCTCCCAACCCGGCCCCGATCCCCATGCCGCGACGCCCGCCCGCCGCCATCGCGCCTTCCCGCGACCGCGCGCGGCGCGACGTGGCCATTCTCGACTGGCGGCTGGAAGGCCGCTCGCTCGAGGACATCGCGCGCGATCTGCCCGCCGCGGGCTTCGAGCCGCTGTCGCAGTCGCAACTGCGGCGTCTGCTGCGGAGCGCGCGCGAGGCGGCCAAGGCCCGCCCGCAAGAGGAAGCGCGCCGGCTCGATCTGCTGCGGCTCGATCAGCTTCAGGCCGTGCATTACGCCAAGGCCATCGCCGGCGACAATCCCGCCACCGACCGCGTGCTGGCCATCATGGACCGCCGCGCCAAACTTTTAGCCGCGCCGCCGACCGCGCAAGAGACCGCCGAATCCGAAAGCGCCCGAAAGGCCCTGCTGGAAAAGCTCAACGCGATCGCGGCGCGGCTGATGGGGGCGGGGGCAGGGTAGGGGCGTCGGCCGGCTGGTGGCGTGCATCCTGGCCCGGTGGTCATTTTTTTCCGCGCGCTCGAACTTGAACAGCGACAAGACGGCCGACACGCAGGACGAACTGTATCAACGATTCATCGCGTTGCTTAGCCGACAGGATCGGGCGAAATTCACCGTTCGGGCTCCGGTTCGAGGAGTGCCGGAAGCCTTTGGCCTTGGCGGCCTTTCGATGCGCGATATCCAGATCGCGCGCGGTCGTCACGGTGGCCACGATGGAGTTTATGGGTGGCTGCGATGGTTGAACGGCGCGCGGATTTTGGACCGCTGCAAAGGTCTTCGTCATGTTGAATGCTCCTTGGTCTTCTTTGATCGTTTTCACGTCGACGCGAATATGCGACGCCGCGGCATGAAGGAGGCGCAAAAGCCAGAGGTGCTCAAAAGATGAACATCGACGCTTAAGAACGATTCAAGCGAGCCAACATAGGCGGATCGCTGGCGCGGACGGGTCAGCTATCGTTTCACGGGTTGAAATCCCTGTGTTTCGCGAAACGTGGTTAAGAGAACAGCTTAACAGTGGCAATTTGGTGGTGCCGCGCGAAATATGTGAATTAACGCCATGAAATGGCGATCAAATTTCGTGGCGTCGCCATTTGGGTGTCTCCGCCGGTCCGCGCCGGCGCGTGGCGCTCCGCGTGATCGGCGGGGCGTCATCCAATTTCCCGAGTCGAAGGAAATTTTTTCCCGCGCGCCGAACGCCGGGGTTGAAAGGGTCGAGCGCCGCAATATCATCCCATGCTGAAGGGAATGCTTCCTCCAATCACGAAATCACGAGGAGGGAACGATGGTTTGCAAATACTCGGCGCTCTTCGCTGTCGTTATTGCTTCGGCTCTCGCCGGCTTCAGCGGCGCCGCTCTCGTGGGCGATAAGAAGGCCGACACGGGCGCCTGGGCCGCGCCGAACGTGCCGGGAATGCCCGGTTACAAAGAACCGGCGAAAGGTCCAGACGACCCGAAGGCGCCGATTCCCGTGCCGGCCGCCGACCCGAACTCGGCGAGCTATCTCCAGCGCATGGGCGGCGAACCCGCGAAAAAATAAGCGGCGCGGGGCATATGCGAACAGTGAAGCGGCCGTGTTTTCACGGCCGCTTTTTTTAAGGTTTTAACGACGCATCAATGAGCGAAGAGTGATTGGAGCTTCGCTCCGCGGAACTCTTGGTTTCCCCGCTGAACTTCCGCTTCTGGCGCATCGCCGAAATTTCAAACGGACCCGCGGCCGTCCGCTCCGCTCCCGTCTCCCGCCGGGGAGAAGCACACGCCGATTGTCCCGCATGATCCACTCCCAAAACCTCGCGCGCATGACACCCTTCGAGCGCGAGGCCTTCGTCGCCGCGCTCACGCCGCGGGAGGCCGCGGAGCTGCCTTTTCTTTGGGAGTTTTGGGCGCACCCGCCGCAGCTTTTGCCGCCGGGCGATTGGGTCTATTGGCTGCCGCTTGGCGGGCGCGGCTGCGGCAAGACGCGCACCGGCGCCGAGGCCGTGCGGCAATGGGCGAAGACCAACGCTTACGTCAACATCATCGGCGCCGCCGCCGACGATGTGCGCGACGTGATGGTCGAAGGCGAGTCCGGGCTCATCAATATTTGTCCGCCGGACGAGCGCCCCAAATTCGTCGCCGCGCGCAATTGCCTGGAATGGCCGAACGGCGCGCGCACGCTGTTGTTTTCGGCCGAAGCGCCGGAGCGTTTGCGCGGCAAGCAGCACTGCAAGCTATGGGCCGACGAACTCGCGGCCTGGCGCTACCCGGAAGCCTGGGATCAGGCGGTGTTCGGGCTGCGGCTCGGCGAGCGGCCGCAAGCCGTCATCACGACGACGCCGCGCCCGACCAAGCTCATTCGCGAATTGCTCGCCAATCCGCTGACTCACGCGACGCGCGCGACGACTTACGACAATCTCGCCAATCTGCCGCAAAGTTTTATCGACCGGATTTTGCGCGCCTACGAGGGCACGCGGCTCGGGCGCCAGGAGCTGAACGCCGAACTGCTGCTCGACACGCCCGGCGCGCTATGGACGCGCGCCACGATCGAGGCCGCTTATCTCGCGAAGCCCCCGGCGCTGACGCGCGTCGTCGTCGCCATCGACCCGCCGGCAAGCTCCACCGAGCGCGCCGACGAATGCGGCGTCATCGTCGCGGGCTTGAGCGAAAACGGCGAACCCTGCGTGCTGGCGGACCTGTCGTCGCAGGGCGACACGCCCTTGCGCTGGGCGAGCCGCGCGGTCCAGGCGGCGCGCGATTTCGAGGCCGACGCCATCGTCGCCGAGGTCAATAATGGCGGCGATATGGTGGAGACGGTGATCCGCCAGATCGACGCCAACGTGCGCGTGAAATCCGTGCGCGCCAGCCGCGGCAAGTTTTTGCGCGCCGAGCCGGTGGCGGCTTTGTACGAGCAGGGCCGCGCGAAACATGTCGGCGTGTTCGCCAAGCTGGAGGACCAGATGTGCCTGATGACGCCGGAGTTCGACCGCCGCGCGGCGGGGTTTTCTCCCGATAGAGTCGACGCGCTGGTGTGGGCGGTGACGGAACTGTGTTTTACGCAAAACGACGGCGCGACGATCATCGATTTTTATCGGAGATTGGCGAGGGAAGGGAAGTAAGGGAGGCTCGTCCTTCTCCCGTTTACGGGAGAACGCAGCCCGGCGGAGCCGGGTCGGATGAGGGGCGCCGCGACTTGGCGTTCTATGTTTGTTCTTGACGCGCGCACGAGCCCAAATTAGGCTGCGGGCGGCATGTGTTGTTTTCAAGGGAGAGGCGGATGCTTCACGGCGACGCGCTCGAAGGGCGATTTGTAAAGCGCGCGCGATCGCGGCCGATTGCCTACGCCGCCGAGATTGGCGACGACGGCCTCGTCCTCGGCGCCGGAACCATCCTCGCCCGGATGAACAGCGATTCTCCGGGGGAGCCGCTCGACCTCGAAGGCGGCGAGGACCGCCTACACGCTCTGCTCGCCGCAGCGCATGGCCGGCCGATGTCCCCGCACCTGCCGCGCCATCTGGGCGAGGCTTTCGCCCACTGGCGGCGCGGCGAGAAGGCTTTGGCCAACATCCGCCTGGCCTTCGCCCAAATCCCCCGGCTGGATGATCGCTCCGACGCTTATCGGCTGTTTCTGGCCGAGGAACTGCTTGACGCGGGAATGTCACCCGCCGCCTTGATGAAGGCGCTCGGCTTCGACCCTTCGCGTCGCGACCTCGCCAAATATGATCCGAACCAGCCGCGCGTTCCGGCCGGCAGCGGCAGAAACAGCGGAAGATGGGGATCGGGCGGCGGAGGGGCGCAAGCGCCCGCGCCGGCGGCGAGCATCCCCGCTCCCGCCGCCGCGGCTATGCGCGCCGCGAGCGCGCCGGGAACTCTGGCGGACGGCCTGTTCGCCTCGGTGGCCGACAGCGCGTTTCTTTCGGGCCTCGAAACATTGGCGTCGGCGACGGTCGGCCCCGCCGCGATGCTTGGGGCGATATTCGTTCCGACCCCCGCCGGCGTCGTTTCGCATGGCGCGATGCCGGGTGAGCCGGGCCTTTCCTATTCGTTCGACGAACCCGCGGGGCTGCTGCGCTTATACCGCGATGATGAGACTGGCTGGCAAACCATCGCCGAGGCGCGGTTGCGTCCCGACGGGATTCTCGCCGAGACCGAAACCGGCCTGCCCATCGCGCGGATGGTGGGCGGGAGCCTCGTCTTCGAGGCGGATTCGCTCCCCGACGCGAAGGCCGAAGCCGAGGCGCGGAACGAGCGCGACGAACCGAAACTTTGTCCTGATCCCGGCCCCGACGTTCAGCATGGCGCGTCGGAGCGCGCCATGCTGTATCAAGAGCAAATCAGCGCCTTGAACAACCCGCGGCGGCCTTTGTCGCGGGGCGATGCCATCAGTCTGATGAATCCGGAGACGGGAAAGTCCGTCGTATTCGACGATTGTCGCGAAAGCGACGGGACGATGATCGAAGCCAAGGGGCCCGGCTGTGCGCAACAGATGAATTATCCCTATTTCGACAAGAGCATCGTCCCGGGCTGGGAAGATCAAGCGAGAACGCAGGTCGCCGCCGCCGGAGGGCGCGACGTCGCATGGTTTTTCGCTGAACCCGAGGCCGCCGACAGGGCGCGAAAACTATTTGAGAATGACGATGAACTTCATAAAATCAAAGTATTCTATGTGCCCGCGGAGACTCAATGATGAGCGATCCAACTTGGACGGAAATTAAAAAAAGCAACAGCAAGGACTACTACATCCGCGCCAGCTGGGAAGCGCGCGCCGAAACGCCCGACGAACTCTCCGGGCGTTTCCTGCGGATGATCGACGCCTTCAAGGAGATCGATCCCGTCTACAGCCTTTGGAGTTGCGGCAGAACGCGCCATCTAGCCCGTCTTATTCACCGGG
>PLZT01000434.1 GCA_003152255.1 Methylocystaceae bacterium
GCCGGCTTCGTCGGTATCCGCAACACAGGAAATTTTTCGCGTTTAATCGCTGGACAGCGTTCCGAGGCGTCGCATTTTCCGGGCCTGTAAGCTGTTAAGTTTCAGCTTAAATCAGCGGACTGGAGCCTGTTTTGGGGCGGCGGGCAGCGCCGCGAGCGGTTGAAATTCGGACGAAATTCGAGAAATTTTGGCGCACGATTGCGAGACTCGTGGAGCACAATCGTGAGAGTGGCCGAATCGCAATTGATGAGACTGGCTGAGACGGAATTATTGAAACTGGCGCCCTCCTGCTTGTTTTCCGACCGGCACCAGCGGCAGCAGTTCGGCGGCTCTCCGCCTCGCGCATTAATGCGCCGAGCTTGGCTTCAATGCTCAATCCCGAGCGCCGCGGCACATCCTCGGCGACCACCTCGGTCGCCAGGCGGCGCCAAATTGAAGTCTTTAAGCAAAACCGGCAAACGGCACCGGCTCGAAAGTCACCTCAACCAGTTCTCGACCTTGAGCCCATCAACGCGCTCAAACTCCCTTTCATTATCCGTCACCAGCACCATTTCGAGCGCCAGCGACTGCGCTGCGATCAAAAGGTCATTTGGTCCAATTAGCCGCCCTGATTTTTCAAGCGTCGCGCGCAAATCGCCGTAGGCGATGTCCGCCGGCGGCTCCATCCGCGTGCTCAACCACAAGGGCCAGCGCTGGCCCGTCGAACGGCTGCGCCGCTCGGTGCGCCGGCTCGTGCGCGAGCGCCTGGCGGTACCGGAGTTGATCAAGCGGGCGCCGCGTCGGCCGCCGGAGGATCGTTTGATGACACTCGTCGCCGGGATCGCCATCGCCGGCCCCGAACTCACCTCGCGACAGTAGAATGGAATCGAGCTGATCGTGCCCCGAAACATGCTCCCGCGCCAGGTGCGGGAAGGTCAGCTATCGTCACAAGCTTTTCCGTGCGAAATATCGACCATGGCAACGGTTCTGATTATCGCCCGTCCGAATATTGACCGAGTTTGGCTCGAAAACAGTCGAGCATCGCGCCGCAAGTCTGGATGGCGATCAGCTTGTCGGCGTCTTGAAGTTCTTCCGCCCTCTGTCGGGTCATCTGACAGACTGTCAATCGTTACGCATCTGCCGATTGTCCAAGCCGAAGCTCGCCGGACTCGTTGATCAGACGCTCGCCGCGAGCAGTTTCGACTTCTCGGACTAGCCACAACCAACCGTCCTCACTCGCTCCCTGCGCGTTCCTGAGGAGGGAATCCACATCTTCGGCAACATGAGCCCGCAGCATGTTGGCGACGTAACGGTCCCGGTGCAGGTCGATGGGACCGGCCAAAATCCGCTGGATCAGTTCCGCGTGCATCGATCGGTGCAGGGGATTGCTGGTGCCGCCGAGCCGAAAGAGCAGAGCCTCCTGATCAATGTCAGGCGACGCGATGCAGCGGTGCAGCTCTGCGACCGGGAAAGTGTCGAAAGCGCTGGCGAACACGCCTGGGATCAACTGCGCTAGCTGGGGAACCTTCAACATGTAGTCGAGCAGGTTGGCATTGTAAGATTTCACGTCCTTCAAGGCCCTCAGCACCGCAGCACTTTTCGCGAAGTCGTCCTTCAAATGCTCAAGCACAACGTTGATGGCAAAGTCTGGCGAGAGAGCCAGCATTTCCGGGGTGAAATGGTCCTCCCACCGAGACAGCACGCTGTGTCTTGCGATCCATCGCGAGAACGGAAGCGATTCCCCACTCGGCAAGTTGACGAAGAGCTGTCCGCCGAATTTTTCGCGCCAGGCCTCATAAAGCCGGAGGGTCTGGGCAATATGATAGGCGGGGAGCGCATCTGGCTGCTGGCTGACGAACTGAACTATCGATGGAACGCCCGTCGGATAGGCCTTGGCGATGGCATTCAACACGTCCTGCATCGCCTTCGGCTGCATAGTGCTACCGAGCCGTCGCCAAAGTTCATCGGCTAGTGACGCTGGCGCTTGATCGAGGAACCGCATGACGGCGAGCGAAGGGATTTCGTGAAGGTCGGCGAAGGACGCTGGCAAATTCGCGATAAGCTCGGGGAGAACCGCTTCGCCATGCCGCGCGATCAGGATGCGCCATCCGACCTCGTAATATCCAGCATCGATCCAAACCCGGGCCGTGGCGTCGTCGATCTCTGGCGATGGCGCCTCGGCGAGTTTGTGATGTTGGTGCCCAGCCGGCTTGGCGAAAGCGATCCTCTGAAACGCTGCGATCCAGGGCTGCCCGCGCTCGACAACGGCAAAGCCTAGTAGTTCCTGGGCGCGCGAGGCCATTGCGTCGAAGCCGCTGAGGAGCAGCTCGAACACCGCGTCATCGCCGCACGCGACAAGCATCCGGTTCAGGTGGATCCAAGCCCCCGAATTCGGCATGATTACCGATTCAATCAAGCGTTCATAGTCGGCGGCAATGTAGAGCGCTAAGGCCAGGTTGGATCGGCGGGCTGCAGGAGCACGCAGGGCCCAAGGTTTTGTCCTGAACAGATCGTCTAGATGCGATTGGCCCCAATTCGGGATTTCTCCCGAACAGCCGAGCGCTACTGCCAAGGCAGCTACGTTCGTGACCTTGCCGGCAGAAGCGATCTGTTCCAACCAGGGTGCCCACTCGGGGCCGCCCTGTTCGGCGATGGCATCAAGAACGAAATCTGTCCCTTCTGAGCCAATCCAATCGGCAACAATCGCCCTCTGAGGAAAAAGAACCTGAGGCTGTAGGGCGTGCGGCCAGCCCGCGACGTACAGCTTCGCAGCTGTTAGGGCGCTCAAGGCTTCGAGGGCGGGCCTTAGATGTGCTGACCTACCGCTTTCTAGCCCAGCGAGGCCGCCTCGGCTGCGAACGGCCAAGCGGCAGTCAGTCAATGTGCGATCTATTCCGGCGGCGAGAGCGGGTTCCGGATGGGCCGAGTGAAGACTCGCATCGAACGTGGCGGCCAGCACAAGATCGTCATCCACCGTGGCCACAATATCCGCTTCTCGGGGTCGGGTACCGGCCTGCAACGCTAGACGATAACTTTCGCGCGTGTGCAGGCGGTCGATCGCGACGCTGACATGTTGATCGGCCATCAGTCCCCGTCCGGCCAGCCAACTCCAATAAAGGTCGTGGATTGGCAGCGCTTGGCCGTTCCGCTCAGCGATCGTACCCAGGCGCAGGAGCAGCCTCGCGGGCTCTGCCACTCCAATAGTCGCGGCATGGGTTTGAAGATCCAAGACAAGACGACCATAGGCGCGATCGCCAGACACGGCGGATGACGCGACGGCTTGGGCCAACGCCGCCGTAAAGCCTTCGGGCAAGTCGCGGGCGAGGTGTTCGTGGAATTGGCGCAACAGATCACCTGTCGTCGCTGCGTTGGCGTCTGAGAGCACATGGATCGATAGCAGCAGCGGCAGGCGCAACAGGTCGAGCACAGGACTAGGCAAGGCCGGCGCGCCGGGACGCGCCGTGTCCAGAACATCGGCGACCTGTTGGGGTGAGAGCAATTCGAGCGACCACGTCTTGAAAGGCGTATCTCCGGTCTTATGTAGCAACCGCCACCATCGCTTGACAGGCATCTCGATCTCGCCGAGAGTGTTCGTGTTATGTTCTCATTGGCGAGGCTCTCATGTCCCAGCATTTCCTCATGTCGGCGGCGGCGCGGTCGCTCAGCATCGGCAAAGTCATGCGGATGTCCGACCAAGGCGCCGAGAA
>PLZT01000527.1 GCA_003152255.1 Methylocystaceae bacterium
GCGCGCGGCCACGCCGACATCGAATATCGCGTCATTCGCGTGGCGCCCAAGGAGATCGAGCACGCCGTCGTCAATTTGCTGCGCTTCGTCGAGGCGCCGACGGCGATCGTGTTCTGCAACACCCGCGAGGCCGTGCGCCATTTGCAGGCGATACTGCTGGAGCGGGGTTTTTCGGCGGTTCTGCTGTCTGGCGAATTGAGCCAGCATGAGCGCAACCAGTCGATGCAGGCGCTGCGCGACGGACGGGCGAAGGTTTGCGTCGCCACCGATGTCGCCGCGCGCGGCATCGACCTGCCCAATCTGGGTCTCGTCATCCACGCCGAATTGCCCAATGACGCGGAGACGCTGCAACATCGCAGCGGGCGCACGGGACGCGCCGGACGCAAAGGGGTCAGCGCCTTGCTGGCGCCGCCGGCGCGCCACCGACGCGCGGAGATGCTGCTGCGCGACGCGGGCGTTCATGCGCGTTGGAGCGGGCCGCCCACGGCGGAGGAAATCGCCAGGCTCGATCAGCAGCGGCTGTTGCAGGACCCGCTCTTGACCGAGGAGCCCTCGCCGGAAGAACTGGAACTGGCCCGGCTGCTGCTCGCCGAGCGCGCGCCCGAACAACTCGCCGCCGCGCTGGTGAAGCTCTATCGTTCACGTCTGCCGGCGCTGGAGGAAGTCGAAGATCCGGGAACCGGGCCGAGCCCGCGCGAATCGCGCGAAAAGCCTGGGCGCGGCGCGCGGGAACCTCACGAAAAATCCGAGCGCGGCGCGCCCCGGCGCGTTCCGAAGACCGCCGCCGCGCGTTTTCCGGAAGGGGCGGCGTGGTTTCGGCTCGACATCGGCCGCGCCAAGAACGCCGATCCCAAATGGCTACTGCCGATGCTGTGCCGCAAGGGCGACATCACCAAACAAGATATCGGGGTGATCCGCATCTTCGATAAGGAGACGCAGTTCGAGGTCTCCGAGGCGGCGGCCGCGCGCTTCGCCGCCAACATGCGTCGTCCGGGCGGCGAGCCGGCGCGGGTCGAGCGGATGAACGAGGGGCAGGGCGGCCGAGTGGAGGCGCAGGACACCGGCCCGAAGCCGAAACGCCGCCCGAAGACCGATAAATCGCGCGCTTGAACCGGCCGCTCCGCGCCAACCGAACCGAAACCCGTCACCGGAGAGCCCGAAGGCTCACGGTTCGGCGCGCGTCCTCGGCCCTTCGGGTCAGTCCGCTTTGCTTTGCCGCGGCGGCGCGTTCTCGGCGAGTTCCTCGCGCTTGCGGAAGCGCAGGACTGAACCTGGAGCCCGGTTGCGCGAATTGATTCGGATGCGGCCCGTGCCGGTCAGCACATAATGGCCGCGGTTGTCATCCCAGCGCATCAGATCGGCCTGAATGGCCGTCTGACGCAACACCATGGTCATGGGATCCTGCACATGAGCCGGGGCGACGTCGCCATGGACGTCCACCTTGCGCAGCGCTTCGACCAGTTTGGTTTCGTGAGTGTCGGTCATCTTGCTCCAAACATGGCGCCAAACGGCGTCGCCCGCAAGGTCCTTGCCGCGCGGCGCCTGCAAGAGGGCGCGCCTAGCTGACGCTCCCCCGGGGCGGTCAGCGCTCTCTTTGCCGCCAGCCGGCGACCTCGGCCTCGATTTGCTCGCCGGTCGCGAAGTTTCGCCAACTGTCGCCCACGCGGCGGCAAGGGAAGGGCAGAACATAGGTCCCGTTGTGATCCAGGCAAAGCAATTCCACCGCCGCTTCGTCGTTCGGCAGGCGGTCGGCGATGAACTCGGCGATTCTGTCATTTAGGGAAGTCAATTTTTTAACCTGCTGTTGGAGGGGCGGTCGGCGCCCGCGCGTCTATTTTCGCCGCCGGATCAAACTTGGCGCCGAAAAGAGTCCGAAGGATGACGCGATCATGGTCGAGCTTTGGCCCGCCGCCTGACCGATGCGACAAAACAGGGCGCGGACGGTGTTTCGACACTCACCCGCGCCCCAGTGGATCGACACCAATTGAGAGACAAATGGGGATGCGGCGGGCCAAACGCAAGCGCGTCCACGCTGTCACTTCCTCAAGAACGGCGCCATTCCCGCGCGGGCGAGCGCGTCGGCTCGCTCGTTCATTTCGTCGCCGGCGTGGCCCCTCACCCAGTGCCACTCGACCTCGTGCCGCTCGGACGCTTCTTCGAGCCGTCGCCAAAGCTCGACGTTCTTGACCGGCTTTCTGTCGGCGGTTTTCCATCCGCGCGCCTTCCATCCGGCGAGCCATTGAGTCACGCCGTTGCGGACATATTGCGAATCGGTGTGGAGATCGACCGCGCAGGGACGGGTCAACGCCTCCAGCGCGACGATCGCGGCCATCAGCTCCATGCGGTTGTTGGTCGTCGCGGACTCGCCGCCCGAAAGTTCCTTCTCGCGCTCGCCGAATTGCAGGATCGCGCCATAGCCGCCCGGCCCTGGATTGCCCGAACAAGCGCCGTCGGTCCAAATTTTTACGCGCCGGGTCACATGGTTCGTCCTTTAAGACGGGCGTCCTTAAGGACGCCCTAAGGATCGACGCCATAATCCCGCGCCGTCACGATTGTCCGATGAAACCGCAGCTTCGTCAGATATTCGCGCGGGTCCTTGGGGCGCACCAGGGCGCCGGGCGGCACGTTCAGCGCGTCGACGAAGCGGGTGAGCAGGAAGCGCAGCGCGGCGCCGCGGGCGAGCAGCGGAAAGACCGCGAGTTCCCGGGCGCTCAAGGGACGCACGCGGCGATAGGCGTCGATCAAGGCGCGGCCCTTGCCTTTGTCGTAAACGCCGACCGCGTCGAAGCACCAGGCGTTGAACGAAATCGCGAGGTCGTAGGCGAAGGCGTCGTCGCAGGCGAAATAAAAGTCGATCAACCCCGAGAGGCGATCGCCCAGAAACAGCACATTGTCGGGAAAAAGATCGGCGTGGATGACGCCGGAAGGCAGATCCTTCGGCCAGTCCCGTTCGAGCAGATCGAGTTCCTCCGCGATCAGCCGCCGTAACCCCGGTTCGATCTCGTCCGCGCGGGCGGCCTGCGGCTCGAATAGCTTGCGCCAGCCGCCCACGGAGAGCGAATTCTCGCGGGAAAGCCCGAAGCCCGCGCCGGCGAGATGCAGCCGCGCCAGCGCTTCGCCGAGCGCGGAGCAATGCGCGGCGTCCGGGTGGTGGATGGAATAGCCGTCGAGAAAGGTGACGATCGCCGCCGGCCGGCCGGCGAGACGGCCCAGAGCGCTCCCGGCGTGGTTTCGGACCGGCAGCGGACAGGTCACCCCCGCCGCCGCGAGATGCTCCATCAGCCCGAGGAAAAACGGAAGATCAGCCTCGGCGACACGCTTTTCATAAAGCGTGAGGATAAAGCTCCCGGCGTCGACATGCAGGTAGAAATTGGAGTTTTCGACGCCCTCGGCGATGCCTTTGCAGGATAAGAGGCCGCCGAGATCGTAGTGGCCGAGGAAGGCGATCAGATCCTCGTCGTCGACGTCCGTATATACGGCCATGGCCTTCGCTTGGTTTCGAGCGGTCGGGAGCGGGCGGCGTCAGACGATCGCCCGCAACTCCTTGGGCAAGGGGAAGGACACGTTCTCGTCGGCGGCGGAGACGCTTTCGACATGGATCTCGAAACGCTCCGCGAAGGCCTCCATGATTTCCTCCACCAGCACTTCGGGAGCGGAGGCGCCCGCCGAAATGCCGAGCGAAGAGATTTTCGAGAAAATGTTCCAGTCGATGTCGCCGCGCGCCTGAACGAGCTGGGCCGGCGCGCCGCAACGTTCGGCGACCTCTCGCAGCCGCTGCGAATTCGAGGAATTGGGCGAGCCGACGACGATCATCGCGTCGACAAGCGGCGCCACCTTTTTAACGGCCGACTGGCGATTGGTGGTCGCGTAGCAGATGTCTTCCTTATGCGGGCCGACGATCGTCGGGAAACGGCGTGTCAGGGCCCCGATGACTTCCTGCGAATCGTCGAGCGAGAGCGTTGTCTGGGTCGCATAGGCGAGGTTGGTCTGGTCGTCGAGCCGCAGATTATCGACATCCGCCACCGATTCGACCAAAATGACCGCGCCCTCGGGCAGTTGCCCCATGGTGCCGACGACCTCGGGATGGCCGGCGTGTCCGATAAGCAAAACGCGCCGTCCGCGGCGATGATGGATTTCGGCCTCGCGATGCACCTTCGTGACCAAGGGACAGGTGGCGTCTATGGCGAGAAGATCGCGCTTCCCGGCGTCGGCGGAAACGGATTTGGCGACGCCATGGGCCGAGAAAATCACCGGCGCCTTGGTGTCGGGAATCTCCGCCAGTTCTTCGACGAAAACCGCGCCCTTGGCCTTGAGCATCTCGACGACGTAGCGGTTGTGAACGATCTCATGCCGCACGTAAACGGGCGCCCCGAAAATCGCCAGCGCGCGCTCCACGGCGTCGATGGCGCGCTCCACCCCGGCGCAAAAGCCGCGCGGCGAACAAAGAAGAATTCTGAGCGGCGGTTTCTCGCGCCGAGGCTGCACATTCATTTTCGCGCCTTCCGCAAGGAGCTACATTGTCCGCGACCGAACGCCGGCGAGCGGCCATTTCGAAAAAGCGCTGGACGCGCCGTTGGCGCGAACTGATGTAGCGCCGGGGCGAAGGTGTCAAGCCGGCGGATTGGCGGCGCGGGCGCGCCGCGAAGGCTTGCCCTAAAGGCGAGGGTCGCCAACAATAATATCTCTAATCATCTATTATAAAGTTCTTTCATCAAATAGCGCGACCGCGACAATTATCCATGCACTTATAAATGTATAAATTTGTATGGATTAAGCCAAGGAGTCATCTGGACGCTTCGCTGGACGCTTCATGGCGCCGCGCGGCGCGCGAGTTGCCCCCAGTTAATCAGGACTTATCTTTTGTCGACAATTTAAATGTCTGCAATGAAAGGAGTTTTAAAGAATACATGCGACGGTGCTCGGATCGGAATCCATCCGGCGCCGGAGAACTCCCCTTGCAAAAGTTTTGTCGCAAACTCAAGGCCTTCGAAGCCGACACACGTGGAAACGTGACGATCCTGAGCGGGTTGGCGATCACAATGTTGCTGGCCTTCGCCTCGCTGGGCGCCGAATATGGCGCGGGATTGCTCCTGCAATCCGAAAATCAGCGGATCGCCGACTCCGCCGCCTTCATCGCCGCCACTTATTGCGGCGCCAACAGCGAGTGCTCCACCGCCACGACGCTGAACACCGCGACGGCCATCGCGCAAAACATCGGCGCGCTCAATGGAATCCCCGGGGCGGACGTGACGCCCACCATCGTCACCTCGCCCAGCGGCCTATCGGGCGCCGAAGCGCTGCAGGTCAAGGTCAGCACCACCAAGCTTTTGATGATCACTCCGATCGAAGGCGCGCCCAACTTTCTCTCGTTGACGGCGCTATCCTACGGCCAGATTGGCGCGACGGCGAACGCTTCCGCTAACGCCTGCGTCGTCTCGCTCAGCACCGCCACCGGCATCTCGCTGAGCGGCGGCGTCACTTTAAGCGCGCCAAATTGCGGCGTCGCCACCAATAATACTTTGACGGTTCCCTGCGGCACGCACCTGACCGCCAAAACCGTCAGCTATGACACGACGGCGCCGACCGTGGGCTGCTCGAACATGACCCCCGCCGCCGCGGTCAAGGCGGCCATCACCGATCCGCTCGCGGGAACCTCTCAGGTGACCACGGCAGAAGGGCGGCTATCGACCGTCAATGCCATGACCAACCCCACCGCGCCCACGGTGACGGTGAGCGCGGCGTCGGGGGGAACGACGTTCCCCATTTCTGGCCTCGGCTATTACCCGACGACGACAGTAACGGACCCGACAACACACTGTACCGCCACATGGAACAGCAGTAGCAGCGCTTGGACCATCAGCGGCTGCACGGCCGGCACATACAACATCAATACGGCGATCGTTAATGGCCCGGGCATTAATTTCATGCCGGGAGGCTCTTCATCCTCGGTCTATAATTTCAATGTCGCCGTCAACACGAACTACACGACATCGAGTTTCGGTCCCGGAACCTATAACTTCCTTCAGTCCGTGACCGCCAGCGGCGCCACAGCTTTCGGCGCCGCATCCACTACCAGCGGGACCACCACCTTCGGGACGGGAACCTATAATTTCGGTTCCACCCTTACCACCGCCGGCACGACGGTTTTCGGCGCGGGAAACTTCAATTTCGCTCACGGCGTGACCGTCGCGGGCACGACCATCTTCGGCGCCGCGACCGCCCCGGCCTCTGGCGCGACCCCCAGCACGGCCACTTTCGCCACCGGAACCTATACCTATAATTTCGCCCAGGGACTGACCGCCGGCGGGGGAGCCACGACCGCTTTCAATTATGGAACCTTCAATTTCGGCCCGACCAGCGCCAGTTGCACTGGCGGCTATGCCTATTCCATCTGCAACACCTCGACGCTGCTGACGTTCGAAGGCCCCAGCACCTTCAAGACCTCGAGCGGCATTTATTCCGGCGGCGGCACGGTGTTGACGATGGGTTCGGGCTCCTCCAGCAACAGCTACCAAATCGGGAAAGCCGGGGACGGCAATGCGCTTAATTTCGGCGGCGGTCCGACGGTGACGTTTGGGGACGCGACCTGCGCCGGCTGTGTTTTCCAGCTCAACGGCAATCTTATTAACGCCGGCGGCAGCTGCACCATAATCAGCGCGGCCGCGGAACACGACATAAACGGCTCGCTGAACGTCCAGGGCGGAACGGTGCTCGGCACGGGCGTCTATACGTTGGCGGGCTATTTCGGCGCGGGGATCAACGCCGGCGGCGCCGTCACCTGCACCATCCCGAACTATAACGGCGCCACCTTCTCGTCATCCCAGGCGGTCGGAGTCTACGGCTATGGCGTCACAATCACCTATGGCGCCGACGCCATAGCCTATACCAGCGGCGGGCTCAGCTACGGCTTCTATGTCTCCGCCGGCTTCACGGACTTCACTCTTTTAGCTCCGACCACCGGCACCACGGCAGACCTCGTCGTCGCCGGCCCTTTGACCGGCGGCACGGCCGCGGGCGTGTTCTTTGGCGCCGGCGCCTCCAACGCAATCGTGTCGGGGGCAATGTACTCTCCGACCGGCGCATTCTACATGTCTGGCGGCGCCAGTGTGGGCAACGGCGCCAACGGATGCCTGGAAATCGTCGCCAACACAGTCACGCTCACCGGCGGAACCGCGGCGGCGTCCAGCTGCATCACCGCGGTCACGGGCACAAGCTCCTCCTCCTCGTCGATCCCCGCGGGCATCGTCCAATAATCGCGTCGAGGATCGTCCGACGACGGTCGATCCTCGACCCCGCGATCAAGGGCAACCAAACCTTAACTTCATTCAGGCAATCCTGTCTCGAACGAGATGCATGCATGACGAATTCACTTCGACCATCGAAGCGACCGCGCGTGGGATGGGGCGGCTGGCGGAGCGATCGGCGCGGAAGCGCTTTCGTCGAGTTCGGCCTGCTCATGCCGATTTACATCCTGGTGATCGGCGGCGTCATCGACATCGGTCGCGCGATCAGCATGGAGTTCAATCTGTCGAACGGCGTTTCCGCCGCCGCGAATTTCGCCCTGAACCAGGCGGCGTCGGCGCTTCTCACGTCGAGCAACGCGCAGACCTGGGCCAACAATCTCACCAATATCGTCGCCTCGAGCTACTCCACGGGTTGGGCGAACGCGACCGTCGTTGTCAATAACAGCTTGACGGCTTCGATCACCAACGGCGGCGCTATATCCACAACTGGCAGTACGACGAATGCCAACAGCTTTTATTGCCCTACGGGCAGCGTCAAGGTCGGCATCACCTGGGGAAGCTCCCACGCGAGCGCCGGCCAGTCATGCTCGACCGGCGGTCCGGTGTCCGGCCAATACATCGTGCTGACCGCGACAAAATCCTTCACCGCGCTTGTCCTGCCGGCCAGCATAATGTCCAATTCGTTCACCGTCTCAGCCGTCGTGCAGGTGCAATGATCCGCGACGTCCTCGCGCGCTTCAAATGCGACAGGCGCGGCGTCGCGGCGATCGAGTTCGGCATCGTCATCGTGCCGCTGCTGCTGTTCATGTTCGGCATCATTGAGTTCTCTCGGGCCTTTTGGGCGAAGGAAGCTCTGCAGCAAACCGCGGTCGACACGGCGCGCTGCATGGGTCTTGGGCTCTCCACCGCCGGCTGCACCTCGACCTCCGGGGGCCAGGCCTATGCGGTAAGCGTCGGAAACACCTGGGGATTGACCATTCCAACGTCAAACGTGACCATCACCACCGCAACAACCTGCGGCGGCGTTTCCGGATTTGTGACGGTGCACATCACCTATACGTTCAAGACCGTTGTCCCCGATTTGATCGCCGGCCTTTTCAACGACACTTTGTACGCCTCGGCCTGCTTTCCGAGCAACGCTAGCTGGTGACGCGCTCTTGAGCGCGTAAAGCGGTCGGCCCCCTTGGGCTGGGCATGGCGACGATTTATGATGACGCACCCCCGGGGTTGGAGAAGTCATGCGCGTCAAATCGCTTTATCGCTATCCTGTCAAAGGTCTGTCGCCCGAGCCGCTCGAATGCGCGCTCTTGATCAAGGACGGTTATTTTCCGGGCGACCGGCTGTTCGCGCTGGAGAACGGCCCTTCGGGATTCGACCCCGAGGCGCCGGTGCATCAGCCCAAGATCAAGTTCTTGATGCTGATGCGAAACGCCGCGCTCGCGAGCCTGTCGACGCATTTCGACGCGAAGACGCGCGTTCTGACGGTGGAGGGCGCGGATGGCGCGCGCGCGCGCGGCGATCTCGACGCGCCCGAGGGGAGGGTGGCGATCGAAGCCTTCATGACGGCTTTTCTGGGCGACGAGATTCGCGGTCCCGTAAGACTGCTCGAAGCGCCGGAAAACTTTCGCTTCACGGATTCGAAATCCGGATTCGTCTCCTTGCTCAATCTCGCCAGCGTCGCGGCGATCGAGAAGGCGCAGGGCGCCCCTGTCGACCCCTTGCGCTTCCGCGCCAACATCTATCTGGAAGGGATGGAGCCTTGGGAGGAGACCGCGCTTGTTGGAAAAACGCTACGCCTTGGCGGCGCGCGGCTGGAAATCCTCAAAATGACGGACCGCTGCGCCGCGACCGGCGTCGAGCCGGGCGCCGGCCAGCGCGACATGGACCTCGTGCAAACATTGCGCAAAAATTTCTGCCATATCGATTGCGGCGTCTACGCGCGTGTCGTGGAGGGCGGCCGGATCGCGCTTGGCGACGCGGCCGCTTAAGCGTCGGTTCAGTCCCCGAGAGGAAGTTCGCCCGGCGCGGGCGAACCGCCCTTATCGTTCTCGCGCGGCTCGTCGCCGGGCGGACGCGGCCTGCGCCGCCGACGCGAGGCGAGGTTGAATCCCGCGCCCTCCTGTTCCTGGTCCGGCGCCTGATGCTGCGCCGCCGCCGGCGTTTCGACCTCTAGCGGGCCGGGTCTCGCGGAGACGGCGATCGCTGGAGGCGCGGTGATGAAAGCGGGCAGTCCCACGGGGCTGGCGATCTCGGGAGCGGCGGGCTGTTCGCCAGTGGGAGCCGGCTCGACCCGCGGCTGGAATCTGTTGCGATCGCGGTTGCGCTCGAACCCCATGCGAGGACCGCGCTCGCCCGTCTCGCCGCCGCGCTCGACATTTTGGTCGTGTCCACGATCCTGGCCTCGGTCCGATCCGCCGCGATCCTGGTTGCGGTCGGGACGTCCGCGGAACGGCGGCCGCTCCGGGCGATTCGGACGTTCGTGGCGCGGTTGCTCGGTGAAGGGCCGTTCTTCAAAGGGCTGCGGCTGCGCGAAATGCGGCTGCACTTGCGGCTGCGGACCCGAATAGGCCGGCGGGGGCTGAAAAGCGGGCGGCGCGGGGGGCAGGCGCTCGGCCAGCGGCGCGAACCGGTCGGGAATGCCCGTGAAATCGTCGTCGTCGTCCTCGATGTCGTTCTCCGCCTCGAACGACTGGCGGCCGTAAGCGTTCGTGCTCTGCTGCTGCGCCGCCGCGATCAGCCTGAAATAATGCTCGGCGTGCTGCAGCAGATTTTCCGCCATGACAATATCGCCGGAGGTTTGCGCGTCGCGGGCGAGCTGTAGATATTTCTCGGCGACATGTTGCGCGGTGCCGCGAATCTTGACGTCGGGACCATTCGATTCAAATGAGCGCGTCAACGGATTGGGGCCCTTGCGTCCGTTGTTGTTGCGCCCGCGCAAGCGCTTGTTTTGACCTGGTCTCATTGACAATCCCCGATGATCCTTCTGAAGTCGCGAGCGGGTCGCGCCCTGTCCTCGCCTGTGTGTGATCGCGACGCGCGTGAAAGCTTTTCCAACTTCCGGCGCTTTTCGAAGCGGCGTTTGTATCGAGCGGCGCTTTTGCCATGAGCGGCGGCCTTTCGGGCCGCGACGGCGGCATTGCCGCCCATTACACGACNNGAACGCCCTAATCATGGCGACGAAACACTAGCGCGCCAAAGCCTGATCATCGGTTGATCCGTTCGTTCGCCATCCGATCGACCGTCTCTGAATCCGGCGAGGCGTGGGCCTCGGCGACTGGAAGCGGTAGGCGCGAGAAAGTCACGACACTTGGCCATCCGTCGCGGGACATCGACGCCGCACTCGATCACCGCGAAATCATTCCGACAAGAACGCTGTAATCCAGGAAATAAGCGGGACCAGCAAAACTCATCGGTTGTCATCCTGTATACAAGACACTTGTGTTCCCGCCAAGGCCGGCTCGACGCGCGGCGACAAAAAAAGCAAGAGTGTAGCTAATTTGTCACGCTTTCAGCCCCCGCGGTCGCGCCGCGACCGCCCTTTCATGTCCTCCAAAATCGCGCTCCACGCCGGCGATTTCAAGCCCGGCGATCTCCAGAAATGCGGAAATCTCGCCGATTTGGCCGGCGCCCGCTTCAAAAAGCGCCACGCCGTCGTCTTTCAAAAGTCTCGGCAACTCGGCGGCGATTTCCCGATAGCAGGCCAATCCGTCGGCGCCGCCGTCGAGCGCCAACGCGGGGTCGTGCAGCGTCAGTTCCGGCGCCAATGTCGCGATGTCGGCGCTCTTAACATAGGGCGGATTCGAAACGACGACATCGAATCGCCCGGAAATCGCTTCGGCCCAGCGCCCGCGCAAAACGCTAGCGCGCGACTCGAGGCCAAGGGCCGCGAGATTGGCGCGGGTCGCGTCGCAAGCCGGCGCCGAGAGATCGACCGCCACGCCCCACGCCGCCGGCGATTCGGCGAGCAGCGCGCAAAGAATTGCTCCAGACCCCGAACCGAGATCGAGAAACGACAAAGGCTCATCGCGCCGATTCGCGGTGAGACGCAACGCCAGGGCGACCATGGTCTCGGTGTCGGCGCGCGGATCGAGCACATTCGGCGCGACATCGAGATCGAGCGTCCAGAAGCCTCGCTTCGCCAGAATGCGCGACACGGGTTCGCGCGCCGCCCGCCTCGCCGCGTAACCCACCAGACGCGACGCGGCCTCCTGGCCGAGCAAGGCCGAAGGCTCCAACACGCATTGCGCATGGGTCAATCCGGCCGCCGCGAGCAGCAGCGCGCGGGCGTCGACTCGCGCCTCGTCGACGCCGGAGCCCTCGAGCAGAGCGGCGACCCGGTCAAGCGCCGCCGCCCTCGTTTCGTCTGACGCGATCGCGAAGGTCCGGTCTTCCGTCATGCGCCGCCTTTGGCGAGTCGCGCCGTGAGTCTCCGCGCGAAAGCGCTCGCGTCGATCGGCGGTTCGCCGTCGGCGATTCGCGCGAGATCCAGCAGCAGGAAATACCCGTCCCGCGCCTCGTCGCCTTCGGGCGCGCGCGCCAGTTCCAAGATGGCGGCGTGGCGCGGATTGACCTCCAGCACCGGCTTGCCCAGCGCGCCGCCCTGTCCGTGCTCGGCGAGCAGTTGCGCCAGCCGGCGATCCAGCCCATGTTCCGGCGCGATCAGACAGACCGCGCTTTCGCGCAGCCGCGTCGAGACGCGCACGTCGTCGACATGCTCCTTGAGCGCTTCCTTCAGCTTCGTCACCAGCGCCGCGACTTCCGCGCCGGTTTCCGGCGTCGGCGGCTCCGGCGCGTTTTCCTTTTGCGGCACGAGGCTAATGTCGGCGGCGCCCTGCGTCACCGATTTGAACGGCTTGCCGTCGAAACCGACGCAACTCGTGACCCAAAACGCGTCGACGGGATCGTCGAGCAGCAACACCTCCACGTTCCTCGCCGCGAATTCCTCGATCTGCGGGCTTTGCGCCATTCGCTTGCGATCGTCGCCGACGAGATAAAAAATCGCGGTCTGATTCTCGCGCAGATCGGCGACGTAATCCTCCAATGTTCGGGTCTTCTCGGCCGAGCGCGTCGAGGCGAAGCGCGCGATCTTGAAGATGTCGTCGCGCCGCTGCGGGTCTTCGTGCAGACCTTCCTTCACGACGGCGCCGAAGTTCTCCCAAACCGAGGTGAATTTCTCCGGCTCGTTTTCGGCGAGCTTGGTCAACTCCTGCACGACGCGCGCGGTGATCGCCTTGCCGATCTGGCCAAGGATCGGGCTTTGCTGCGCCATTTCGCGCGAGACGTTAAGCGGAATATCGGCGCTATCGACGACCAGCCGCACGAAGCGCAGCCAGGCCGGCAGCAGATCCACTTCCTTCGAGATCAGCACGCGCCGCACATAAAGCTTGCTTTTGCTCTTGCGGATGGGATCGAACAGATCCAGCGGGCGCGATCCCGGAATGAAGGCGAGCACCGTATATTCGGTGCGCCCCTCGGCGCGCCAGTGGATCGTCAGCGCGGGTTCGTCGAATTGTCCGGCGAGCTGGCGGTAGAAATCATTATAGTCCTCGGCGCTGATGTCGCTCTTTGGCTTGGTCCACAAGGCCGCGCCGTCGCTAATCCGGCGCGGCTCCTCGCCGGGCGCGCCGATGATCTCGATCGGAATCGCGATGGCGCCGGAATGCTCGCGCAGCACATGCTCGACGCGATAGGCTTCCAAGAACTCGTCGCTGTCGCTGTTGAGATGCAGCGCCACGCGCGTCCCGACCGCTGGGGCGTCTTCCAGCGCCGCCGGGGCGATTGCGTAGGAGCCCTTGCCGTCGGAGGTCCATAGCCAGGCCTCATCGGAGCCGGCGCGACGGGTCGTCACCTCAACCTTGTCGGCGACCATGAACACGGAATAGAAGCCAACGCCGAACTGGCCGATCAGCCCTTGGCCCAGGCCTTCCTTGTTTTCGCCGCCGCCCACTTTGTCGAGGAAGGCGCGCGTGCCGGAATTGGCGATCGTTCCGAGCGCCGAGACCAGTTCGTCGCGTCCCATGCCGACGCCATTATCGTAGACGGTCAGAAGGCGCTTGTCCTTGTCGAGCGCTATGGTGACGAGCGGCGCGCCCGCTTTCGCGGCGAGCGCTTCGTCGGACAACGCCTCGTAGCGCAATTTCTCGCTGGCGTCGGCGGCGTTGGAAATGAGCTCGCGCAGGAACACGTCGCGCTCGGAATAGACGGAATGCGCCATCATTTGCAGTAGCCGCGCCACGTCGGCGGTGAAGCCGTGGCTACTGGTTCGCGCATTGGGGTCGATGGTCGCGGACGTGGCGTCGTCGGTCACTTTGGCGGCTCCAATAAATGGACGTTAATCGAACGATCCTTCGCCCGAACGGCCGGAAAGGGGGGACTCCCTTCATCGCGCGAAATTCTCGCGGCGGGATCGGTTCGTTCGTCATATCGGGGATGAGGCGGAAAGTTGCAAGTCGCCGAGGGCCAAGTCCAAGTCGCCGAGGCCCAAGTCCAAGCCGCCGAGCCCCAAGTCCGAGGGCCAAGCCAGCGAGTCAGCCCCCGCCGCTCGCGGCAAGACGAACCGGCGAAAGGAATCCTCTCGACCGGCTCGCCCATCGCCACGAATTCACCGGCATTGTCTCGCGCATCATTCCGGGGGCTGGGGGGCTGACGAAAACCGGAACGGCGCTCGACGACCGGCCGAGGCAATGAATGGGATATTGGGTGCGTCTCTTGGCCTGCAAGTGGCTCAATGTCGACGAAATCATGAAATCTTCGAAAGGCGCCGTCGCAAAAGCGTCATCCCGGCTTGCCCTTCGCGTCTTTGCAAGCGAACATGGCGGGGGACAGCGAAGCGGTCGCCGCTGGAAAAGCATGAGGCGGGCGCCGGGGGCGAAAGCGCGCAATCCAGGGACGACGCATGAGCGACAGCGAGCCTAACTCACGCGAGGCCGGCGCAAGCCGCCTCTACCTCGTCAATGGCGCGTTTGGGAGAGACCCGAAGGCGCGCGAGCCCGCCGCGGCGTCGCAGGCTTCAAAAAGCGCGGGCGCCGTCGTCTCGTTCGACCGCCGGGAGCTTCGCGTCATCTTCGATGTCTACGGGAACAAGGTGGCGAACGGCGAGTGGCGCGATTACGCGCTCGACTTCACCGCCTCCAAGGCGGTTTTTTCCGTCTTTCGCCGCGCCTGCGAGACGCCGTTCTATCGCATCGAAAAAAACCCGACGCTCGGGCGTCGGCAGGGGGCCTATAGCGTCGTCGACGCCAGTGGCCTCATTTTGCGGCGCGGCCACGATCTCGCGCGCGTCGTCGGCGTGCTCGACCGCAAGCTGCGCCTCGTCAGCGCGGAATAGGCGGTCCAACGAAAAGGCCCCGCGCTGGCGGGGCCTTTCTTGGTCCAAGCGGTTGGCTAGGCTCTGGGCGTCGACCTTGCGACGCCCCGGTCGTCACCTGCGGTCGCCAAAGAGATAGAGCAGCGACTGGAACATGTTGATGAAGTCCAGATACAGCCGCAGAGCGCCGAAGATGCTCTTCTTCTGGGCGATCTCGTAGCCGTCGCTGGAGACGTATTCGTCCTTGATCGACTGCGTGTCCCAAGCCGTCAGGCCAGAGAAAATCAGCACGCAGAGAATCGACAGCCCAAACTGCAGGCTCGAACTCTGCAGGAAGATGTTCACAACGCCGGCGATCACCAAACCCCAGACTCCCATGATCAGGAAGGAGCCCATGGCCGACAGGCTTCGCTGCGTCGTATAGCCGTAGATGCTAAGTCCGCCAAAAGCCGCCGCCGTGATGAAGAACACCCGCGCGACGGAGCCGCCGGTGTAAACCATCAACAGGAACGACATCGACAGGCCGATCAACCCGGCGAAGACCAGGAACAGCGTGCGCGCGGTCGCCGCGGATATTGTGTTGGCGCGAGCGCTCAAGAAGAACACGAAGCCGAGCGGCGCGAATATGATCACCCAGCGCAGCGGGCTCGTGTAAATGGCCTGGCCGAACGGCGTCAGGGCCAGACGGCCAGCGGCGTCGTGAGTCACGGCGAGCATCTGCGCGCCGAGCGCGACAAGGCCGGTGACCCCCAGACCAAGCGTCATATAGTTGTAGACACCGAGCATATATGCGCGCAGGCCCTGGTCTATCTCCGCAGTCGCCTTTCTGGCGACGTGGGCGCCGAAGCTCGTATTGCGGTCGTAATTGGACATGAGATCCTCTCGTCTAGCGGCCTCGCCATATCGACAAGTTCGCGGCGCTGGCCTAGCCGTCAATATGGCGCGAGCCCGAGAAAGAGACAAGAGCGCCAAGAGATGAACTCTCGGTAAGCTTATTCCTCGGCTGCGGGAGGCGCGGCGCGGCGCCGAAAACGAGACCTTGGCTGACATCTCATATTTTACAGCAATTTTTTTCGGCTCATCCTTCGACCCGGAAAACAGTCGTCGAGTTGGCCGTGGTGGTCAAAAGCAAGTTCCGCGTCAAAGCCTTCGAGAAAAAGGCGAATGTGTCGGACGTTTCCGGCGGATAGAAATCCGCGACTATCGGCATAATACCAAGGTGCCGCCTCAAAACGCGGAGGATAAGCGAAGCTGGACCAGCGCGAGGGTTATTTCGACGCGCCGACGGAAGTTCAAGGCCGCGATATATTCGCGCCGCCGCGCCGCGACGCGCGTGGCCCCGATCAATCAGCCACTTGTCGGCGCGAGAATTTGGGATAACATCGAGCTACGGCGCCATGCGTGCTGAAAGCAAAGCCCAGCATGACGCGCTAGCCCGTTGACCCTGTGTCGCCTGTCCTTGAAACAGAGACCTAAGGAGGAAAATATGCGCGACGACGATCTCGCTCCTCTTTGTCGACTAACCGAGCCGGCTGGATGGCGAATGCTCCAAGCTTTTTATCTTGCGACCGTCAAAGCCGTCCTGTCGATGGGGCTATTGGTCGCGGCTGTCCTATTCGCGGTCGGCCCGGCTTCGGCCCATGGCCGTCTAGGCGCCGCCGAAGCCCGCTGCCGCCTGTTCATCGGCCCCGACATGATGAATTTCACCGGCTATATGCCGGACGCCGATAAAAACGAGTTCTGCGAGGATATTCCCGCCACGGGGCGGATGATCATGGCGCTCGACGACATCCAGGATGAACTACGCGACATGCAGGTCGAAATCCGTATCGTCAAGGATGTGGGCGGAGAAGCAAGAGAAAACGAAAACCTCGACGCCGTGACCGTGGCGCACAGCGAACCCAGATATTACCGGTCGGGCACCATTAATTTCGAGCATAATTTCCCGGAAGCCGGATATTTCGTCGGCATCGTCACCGCGATCGGCGATCATGGCGAGCGATGGGTTTCCCGCTTTCCGTTCTCGGTCGGCGAAAGCTTCATGCGCGCGCTACCGGCTTATCTGTTGCTCGGCATCGGCGTGGTGGCGATTTTCTTCATCTATCTGCACCACCGGAAGCTGACGCCGGCGGCGCCGATCAAGACGATCGCGCCGCACGACCCGGAGCCGCCGCACGACCACCCGGAGCCGACGCCGGCGGAGTAGCGACACGTCGAGCCGCGCGCGTCTTTCTCCGCCGATTCGGAGAGTGACGCGCGCTTTTTGGCGCTATTGGCCGCCACTGGGCGCTGATAGTTTGTCGGCGAAAAGGGCGATCGTCTTCGCATAGACGCGCGCCTGGTTCCATTGCAGCAAGGCGGAGAAATTGGGGTCGCCTTCGTCCCAGCCGGCGGCGCGTTGCCAACCGTTGCCGTAAAGAAAATTGGCTGTCGAGGCGAGGACGTCGGCGGTGTCGTGAACGAGGTCGCGCCGTCCGTCGCCGTTGAAATCGACGGCGTATTTGAGGTAGGACGACGGCATGAACTGGGCGGGACCGATTTCGCCGGCCCAGGCGCCGCGCATTTGAGACGGCGACATGTCGCCCCGCTGCACAATTCTCAAGGCGTCCATCAGCTCCGCGCGGAATCGATCCGATCGGCGGCAGTCGTAGGCCAGCGTCGCCAATGCGCTAAAGGTGCGGAAATTGCCGCTGTCGTCGCCGTAGGTGGTCTCGAGGCCCCAGATCGCCACGAGCACGGCGCCCGGCACGCCATATTGTCGCTCGATGGCCTGGAACAGCGCGGCGTGACGCGCGAGCAAGGCGCGGCCGCGGGCGATTCGGCCCGGGGTGAGCAAACGATTCGCAAATTGCTCGAAACTCCGGTGGAATATGCCCTGCTTGCGATCATGCGCGATCACCGAGCGGTCATAGGAGACATCGCGCAGCGAGGCTTCGAGCACCGCGGAGGAGAAACCCTCGCTCAAAGCCTCCCGCTTGAATTCGGCGAGCCAGCCTTGGAACCCTTCCCCGTCGTTTCCGCATTGCGCGGCGCGCGCCGGCGGGGCGCCGAGCATCGCCGCCGCCGCGAGAGCGCAAAGAGTCGTCCTGATCCCGGCGCTTCGCTTGCGAATAAAAGACTTGCGGATAAAAGACATGGCCATCCCTTCGGGCGCTCTTTCGCGATGGCGAAGGCCGGTGCCCGCATCGAAAGATACGACAAAAATCCCTTAGCTTCAGCCGAGTCTTCCACGCGCCGCCCGCAGTTTTTCGATCCGCGCCCGCGCGGCTTCAAGGCGCTCGCGGTGTTCGTCGATCACCTCTTCCTCGGCCTTGGCCAGAAAGCCCGGATTGGCCAGCTTGGCCTCCAGCTTTTTCGCCTCGCCTTCGAGCTTCTCGATCTCCTTGTCGAGCCGCTTGGCTTCCGCCGCGAGGTCGATGATCCCTTCCAGCGGCAGCGCGACGAGCACGCCGCGCACGAGAAGCTGCGCGCTGCTTTTTGGCGCGGCGTCGGCGAAGGCGACTCCGGTGAGGCGCGCCAGTCGTTTCAGCGTGTCTTCCCAATGCGCGGCGCGGGCTTGCGCGGGTTTGTCCGCGCCAACCACGACCAGCGCGATCTCGGCGCCCGCGGGCAGATTCATCTCGGCGCGCAGCGAGCGCACCTCCGAGATCAGTTCGACGATCCAGCCGACTTCGGCCTCCGCCTCGGCGTCCTCCAACTCGGTGAGCCGAGGCCATCGCGCCAGCGCCAGCATGCCCTCCCGCGCCTCGCCCTCAAGCCCCTTGATCGCCCAAAGCTCCTCGGTGATGAAGGGCATGAAGGGATGCAGAGCTAAGTAAATTTGATCGAGCACGAAGGCGGTGCAGGCGCGCGTCTCAATCTTGGCGGGGCCGTCCTCGCCTTGCAGCAGCGGCTTTGTCAGCTCGACATACCAATCGCAGAAGATGTTCCACACGAAGCGATAGGCTGAATTGGCGGCGTCGTTGAAGCGATAGGCGTCGATGGCGGCGCTGATGTCGCGCGCGGCGCGCGCGGCCTCGGTGACGATCCAGCGGTTCAGCGTGATCTCGTTGGCGGCGGGGTCGTAGCCTTTTACGCGGGCGCAGCCGTTGATCTCGGCGAAGCGCGAGGCGTTCCACAGCTTCGTCGCGAAATTGCGATAGCCTTCGACGCGGCTCGTCGCGAGCTTTATGTCGCGGCCTTGCGCGGCCATCGCCGCTAGCGTGAAGCGCAACGCGTCGGCGCCATAATCCGTGATGAGATGCAGGGGGTCGATGACATTGCCCTTCGACTTCGACATCTTCGAGCCCTTCTCGTCGCGGACGAGGGCGTGGATGTAGACGTCGCGGAAGGGGACTTCTTGCCTGAAGTGCAGCCCCATCATCATCATGCGGGCGACCCAGAAGAAGATGATGTCGAAGCCGGTGACGAGAACGCTTGTCGGATAATAGCGTTCTAGCTCGGGCGTCTCGTCGGGCCAGCCGAGAGTCGAGAAGGGCCACAGCGCCGAGGAGAACCAGGTGTCGAGCACGTCCTCGTCGCGCGTCAATGTCACATCGCGCTTGTGTTTTTCACGCGCCGCTTCGAGGGCTTCCGCCTCGCTTTCGCCGACGAAGACATTGCCATCCTCGTCGTACCACGCGGGTATCCGATGCCCCCACCAGAGTTGCCGCGAAATACACCAGGGCTGAATATTCTCCAGCCACTCGAAATAGGTCTTCTCCCAATTTTTCGGCACGAAATTGGTGCGACCGTCGCGTACGGCGGCCAACGCGGGCTGGGCCAGCGTCTTGGCGTCGACGTACCATTGCATGGTGAGGCGCGGCTCCAGCACCGCGTGCGAGCGGTCGCCGTGCGGCACGGAATGGATGTTGTCGGCGATTTCGGCGAGCAGCCCGCGCTCGTCCATCATCGCGACGACGCGCGCGCGCGCCTTGAAGCGGTCGAGCCCGTCGAGCGCCTCGACCGTCGCGTCGAGTTCGCCGGACGCCGCGAAGCCTTCGAAAAACTCTTCGTTGCCGCGCAGCGTCACGCGAGCTCCGGCGTCGAGCACATTGACCAGCCGCAGCCCGTGCCGCTTGCCGACCTCGAAGTCGTTGAAATCATGCGCGGGCGTGATCTTCACCGCGCCGGTGCCCTTTTCGGGGTCGGAATATTCGTCGGCGACGATGGGAATGAGCCGCCCGACCAGCGGCAGGCGAACATTTCGCCCGACAAGTTTCGTGTAGCGCTCGTCTTCGGGATGCACGGCGACCGCCGTGTCGCCGAGCATCGTCTCGGGCCGCGTCGTCGCGACGGTGATGAACTCGCCGCTCTCCTGCCCGTCGAGAGTCGCGATCGGGTAACGGAAGTGCCACAGATGGCCCTTGACCTCGACCTGCTGCACTTCGAGATCGGAGATCGCGGTGTGCAGCACGGGGTCCCAATTGACGAGACGCTTGTCCTTATAGATCAGCCCCTCGCGATAGAGCTGCACGAACACCTTGACCACCGCCCGCGAAAGCCCTTCGTCGAGCGTGAACCGCTCGCGCGACCAATCGCAGGAGGCTCCCAGCCGCTTCAATTGCTCGACGATGATTCCGCCCGATTCGGCCTTCCACTCCCAGACGCGCTCCAGAAATTTCTCGCGGCCCATCTCGCGGCGACCCGGCTGCTGGCGCTCCATCAGCTGTCGCTCGACCACCATTTGCGTGGCTATGCCGGCGTGATCGGTGCCGGGCTGCCACAGCACATCCTTGCCCTGCATACGCGCGTGACGCGCGAGAATGTCCTGCAGCGTGTTGTTGAGCGCGTGCCCCATATGCAGCGAGCCCGTGACATTGGGCGGCGGAATGACGATGGAATAGGGCGGCGCGCCGGCGCGCTCTAGGCGCCCCGCGCGAAAGGCGCCGGCGGTCTCCCACTGTTCGCGGATGCGCCGCTCGATGGCGGCGGGATCGAAGGTTTTTTCCATGGTCATATTTTTGGCTCGGGGGTCGCGGCGCCCCTCATCCGACCCCGCTACGCGGGGCCACCTTCTCCCGTAGACGGGAGAAGGGAGCGCTCTTTCAATTTTTATCGTTGAATCTCGCGGCGCCCTTCCTTCTCCCACTTGTGGGAGAAGGAAGCTTCGCAAAGCGAGGTCGGATGAGGGCTCTTACGCCAGCGCCTTCAGCGCGCCGCGTCCCGCGTAGATCGCGGTCGGTCCCAGCTCCTCCTCGATGCGGATGAGCTGG
>PLZT01000729.1 GCA_003152255.1 Methylocystaceae bacterium
CTTGGCCACTATGACCGCGCTATTACGCGGCTGAAGGCCGGCGATTGGGGCGGCTTTGGCGCGGAACTTGACGCCGTGCGACCGCTCCTCGAAGAGCTGGGCCAACGTCCAAGTATGAGTGAACCACGCCCTGTGAATCCTTACCGGCACGGGGTCAAGTAGCTAGGCACAGATCGCAAAGGACATCAGCGATCCCGAGGCGTTTCCATATTTTGCAAAACAGCAACGTGAGCGCGAGTCAGAAAAAGCATGGCGACGTTTATTCCCCATCATGTCTGCCGAGGGGTCGCCGCGCTCGTGCCACCCGAAGCAGATGCAACTGGCGAAAATCCCAGCTCAATACCTGCGATGATGGCGATGGCGTCGGCGGCCGTGATGATCTCCGCGAACTCCCCAGCTTGAAGCGATAGCCGGTCCCGCCGTTGCGCCGACGACTCCGCCCGCGACGAGGCCCACGGGGCCAGCGACGACCAACCCAGATACGGCGCCGAGCGTGCCGTCCAGGGCTCTCTCCTGGGAGCAGGCCGTCATGGCGGTGCCGATGGGGACGATCGCTGCGGCGAGGAGAGTTTTTTCATGAAGGCTCCAGTGTCGATTCTTGCCGCACGCACACGGCGTTAGCTCGATTGACTCGATTATCCCGCTCGCCGCCTCCACCATGGACTCGGTTTCAACCTTGCCAATTCAGCGGTAATCCGATGAAATTCTTGGAGGGCGGTCTCAGCACGAGCCCGCTCATCGCGTACTCGAATGCGTTCGGCCTCAAGTTCGAACTTCAACGCAGCAATTTGATCGTCGATCGACGCGACCAGCCGTTCGATCGAGACTTGTTCGCGTGTCAGGCCCTCGCCCGCCATTGCCGAATCTCCGCATTTATTCACCGATAGTTAGCCATGCGGACAGTTAACAGTTTGTGCAGGTATCAACCTCCGCGCAGGAGGCCGCCGCGACTGGCAAGAGCCGCCGCACATGGGGAGCAGGGTAACGTGACTCGTTCTGAACCTCTCGCCTTCAGATGGCGTCGAACGGCTTTCGCGCGAATCGATGGCGCGGTTGAATCCGTCGTAAACGACTGGTCGCTCTTCGTCGACGGGCTGTCTGCGGCGCGCATCTATAGCGTGCGCGGGGGCCCGAACGATGGGCGATGGTTCTGGACCGTCCAGATTGGCCCCGGTCGCGTGCCGTTCAACACTGGACCGGTCATGCTGGCGGCGGCCGCGAGGCGCGCGAGCCCTGCGAAGCGATCTTGCGAGCGATGGGAGACGCCTAAGCGCACAAACCGCCGGCCGCAGCGAAGCTCTTTGCGCAGACCTCGCCCAAGTAGCAGGAACATCGCTGAACAAGGGCGTCGAACCGAGAAAGCCAATTTATTCGGGCGAATGACGCTGCTTTCGCCCTTTCAAGGCGCGCCCAACGGCAAGGAGCGCAAAAGCCAAAATTGCGGCGAACACAAACGGCAGGGCAGCATTCACGGCCGGTAGGGCAACAATTTCAAGGAGCAGGTTCCACCAGGGGGCGTTCTCCGTCGGATTGGTCATCGGTCAGCCTCCTCCGTTTAGACGCTAGAGCTCAGGTAGCGCAAAACGGTGCAGTGTCGATCGACTGATGCGAGGAAACCGTCAAGACGACGGGAAAGCCGCGCCCGACGAGAGAACTACGCGGCGGGATTCGAAGGCGTTACGGGTGTTGAAAGGGCGCGGGCTTGCGCATGGCGCGGGCGCAAGCCGTTAAGGGCTCTACGTGAATTCCCTTAATGTCGTGGCGGCATAGCTCGTGATAGAGGCTATCTGTTACAGGAAGGAAGAGCCTCTATGGTGAAATTTATCATCGTCGAGCACATGATTTGCGACGCGATCAGTAGTGCCCGGGAAGGGCCGGCGCCGTTCACGCCGCCGCGCCAGCGCAGAGAGGCTATGCCTTGGAGCAAAATCTCGGAAGGCGACGCCGATGGCAATGTGGTGGCTGCAAAATCTTCCCACGTTGGGAAAGTTTCGAACGCGGCAGACGACAAGCCTGCCCATAAGAAATAGCCGGGCCGTAGCGACGTAGCTCCGGTGGGTGACGGGGCATGACTGCGCCGGCACCGCCCGAAACGTGCGGAATATGGCTCAGAAATGCGCCGCGGCGAACGCGGCGATCTTTCCGGCAAAAACGATCGCGAGCGCCAGCGATCCATATTTCATGATCGACATGATCGCGTAATAATGATCTGGCCTTATCATTTACTCATACCCTTCCTGCTAAAGCACGACCTTTGAACGCGGCAAGCCGCAATCATCGCGATGAGTACAACAGGTGAGTGCGTGCAATTCGATTGCCAAGTGGCAAGTGAGGGCCTGCGATGTTTGGTCGCGAGATTATTGCCGAGCTTGCGGAGATTGACGAGAACCTAATCCGCTCACCGCTCACCGCTCACCGCTCACCGCTCACGCCGTCGCAGGAAGCCCTCCGCGATCTTCCGACGCAAGGCGATCTATCACGAGTTGCACCCGACGAGTCCCTTGGCGACGACCTCGCCGCCGTCACAGGAACCTCTCTCGGCGTCGCACTCACTATTATTTCGAGGGGCGCATAGCGCCGGTATTCCGAATAGACCTATCAACCACGCGAAAATGGCAACGAGCAGATTGCTCCACCAAGGGTTCCCAAGGATGAACCCAACTGCCAGCGCAGTAGCCGCGAGTAGATTGCTAGCCTCCCTAAATTTGCGCGCAAATGCATACGCCTCGGCAAGTTCCTTCTCATTGGCGAACTCGTCATCTTCGGGCGGCCTGATAGCGGTGACGCTCTGGTTCACTGGCGTTTCAATCACACCGGCGATCAATCCCGCAACTAACCAAACAGTGGTAAACCACCCGTCGTGACGGATGACGCCGACGAAAGCCCCGACCACGTCAACGACGAGTAAGAAAGTGAGAACACGATCCAGATGGTGATGAGCTTCCGACCAAGTGTCAGTCATCAGATTGCCTGCGGGCCGTCCGGCCAACATTCCGCTAGAGCTATGGAATAGGGGCGCGCAAGCATTGAACACCGCATAATGGGACATAATCAATCTGGTATTTTTACCTACGCCCCGCCGCCGTTCTCGGCGAGGAACTCGGCCCCAGCGGTTTCGCGGACGATGATGACCCATGCGAGGTTGCCGATCACGTCCGAGGGAGGGCGTTTTTCGTCTTCAGGTCTAGTCAGCATTATGCTGACCTCTTCGGCACTATGCGTAACCCCTTAATGGTCCTGGATGCTTCTTCTTCAGCAGCGCCCGCCGCTGCATTGCAAATTGCTTCCATTGTGCTCTTTTGGAAGGCGGACGAATTTGGATCGGTGTCAAACTCAACCTCGATTACAAGCACTCTCTCAAATAGGTCTCCGCAGGATTCCCATTCGATCCAAGTCCCGGCAACTCCGGGAATGAGCTCAACGTTCTGACGGACAATTGATCTTTGGTTTGTCATCAAATCCCCCTGCTTTCCGCAAAGCATAGCAGGGAGTTGGGCGCAAGGCGAGGTCGTCAAACATGCGGGAATGACCTGCGATCGGAACGGAACTCGCGTTTTTATCTCACGCCCATTCAACCGTGAAGTGCAA
>PLZT01000258.1 GCA_003152255.1 Methylocystaceae bacterium
GTGACCTTTCTAATGAGGGTCTACAGACGTGATTCGCATAATCTGTATTATGGAACTAAATGGCTCGATCTTGGCGCTGGCGCGGAATCCGCGCTAAGCTGCGGTTCGCATTTGCGTTTGTCGCTTTCGGACGCGGTGTGAAGGCTATCACGCGGACGGCGCTCGACGCCGAAGAGTTCCTCGGCGTGGCTAATGGACGACTTAAATTCTCGGCAGGGAGAGCGTCAAACGGTCAGCCGCATCCCGTCGAAGGCCGGCGTCACATTGGGCGGACAAAGCGCCGCCAGCGCCGCGTAATCGAGGTCGACATGGAGGTCGGTCAGCACCGCGCGGCGCGGTTTCAAACGCTCGATCCATTCGAACGCTTGGCCGACCGAGAAATGCGAACCATGCCGCTGGTGGCGCAGCGCGTCGACGATCCACAGATCGAGACCTTCGAGATATTGAACGCTCTCGGCCGGGATCGCGTTGAGATCGGGCGTATAGGCCAGGGAGCCGCTAGGACCGTCGATGCGAAAGCCGAGCGCGTCCATGTCGCCGTGGTCCAGCCGAAACGGCGTCGCGCGGATCGGGCCGCCCGGCCCCTCCAGCGACACGGCGGCGCCCATCTCAAGGCGATGCGCGGTCAATAGCGGCGGATAAAAACTGCCCGGCGGCGTCGCGAAAATATAGTCGAACTTGGCCGTCACGACCCGCGCCGTCGCGTCGTCCATATAGGCCGGAATGCGCCGGCCATTCATGATGACGAGCCCGCGCACGTCGTCGACGCCATGGGTGTGGTCGGCGTGCGGATGGGTGTAAAGGATGGCGTCGAGCCGCTTGACGTCGGCGTCGATGAGCTGTTCACGCAGGTCCGGCGAGGTGTCGATCAGCACATTGGTGGCGCTGGCGCCTTCGCCTTGGCTAAGCAGCAGCGAACAACGCCGCCGGCGGTTCTTGGGGTTCGCGGGATCGCATTTTCCCCAACCCTGCCCGACGCGCGGCACGCCGCCCGAGGAGCTACAGCCGAGAATCGTGACGTTGAGCGTCACGCGGCGCGTTCCTTTTCGCGCAGCGGCGGCATTTTGGAGAACAGCCGCAGCGCGTTGGCGGTCGTGGCGGCGGCGAAGTCCGCGTCGGACAGCCCCTTGAGGCGAGCCAAAACGGCCGCGGTCTCGGCGACGAATGCCGGCTCGTTGCGCTTGCCACGATGCGGCGTCGGGGCCAGAAACGGCGCGTCGGTCTCGACCAGCATGCGCTCCAGCGGCAGGCTGGCGGCCACGTCGCGCAGAGCCTGCGAGTTCTTGAAGGTCACGACTCCGGAGAAGGAAATATAGAGCCCCAGTTCCACGGCCGTGTCGGCCAGCGCTTGCGAGGCCGTAAAGCAGTGGAGCAGGGCGGTGAATGCCCCCTGCCCCATTTCCTCGCGCAGGATTTTCGCGCAATCCTCGTCGGCGTCGCGCGTATGGATCACCAGCGGCAGTCCCGCGATGCGCGCGGCGGCGATGTGGTTGCGAAATACCCGCGCCGCCGTATCCTTCGGCGCATGGTTGTAGTGATAATCGAGCCCCGCCTCGCCGAAAGCCACGCATTTCGGGTGGCTCGCCAGCGCGACGAGTTGCTCCGGGCTGGCCTCCGGCTCGTCGAGCGCGTGATTGGGATGCGTGCCGACGGTGCAGAACACGTCCTCGTAACGCTCGGCTATGGCGGCGATGGCGGCGAATTTGGTCACATGGGTCGAGATGGTGATCATCCGCCCGACGCCGCGAGCTTGCGCGCGCGCTACGATGTCAGCCTGTTCCGGCGCGAAATCGGGGAAATCGAGGTGGCAGTGCGTGTCGATGAGCATGGGTGCGGTTTACTCCGAGACCACCGTAAAAGGAATAGCGCGCCCAATCACCCGGACCATGGGCGGCGCGCGGCGCGGCGCACATGCGCAAGTTCAATTGCTCCTCTGCGAAGGCTGTTCGATTCTCCTCACCAAATCGCCGCTTCCCGCTGGGTTAGGCGGAATCCCCCTCCTCCTCCACAAATCTCGGAAACACCGGCGCCGGCGCCGGCAGCTTCGCGCCCGAAATCAGTGCGTGATCCGCGCTGGCGTGGAAGAAGTCGCGCGCGTCCGGCGGCACGCCCAGCAGATCGAGCAGGGCCCCCGCGCCCGCCGGGATGAAGGCTTGCAGCGGGATGGCCAGCCGGCGCAGCGTCTCGGCGGTCACGTAAAGAACCGTTTCCATGCGATCCGGGTCGGTCTTCTTCTTGGCCCAGGGCTCCTGCCCCGCGAAATAGCGGTTCGCCTCGGCGACGACGCGAAAAATCTCCGCCAGCGCCAAATGTGGCTGATAGGCGTCCATCGCCCGCCGCGCGATGTCGATGATCGCTCCGGATTCGTTGAGGATTTTGGCGTCTTCGTCCAGCACGGCGCCCATGCGCGGGACCGCGCCGCCGCAATTCTTGTTGATCATCGACAGCGAGCGCTGCGCCAGATTGCCCAGGTCATTGGCGAGATCCGCGTTGATGCGGGCCACGATCGCCTCATGCGAATAATTGCCATCCTGGCCGAACGGAATTTCCCGCAGGAAGAAATAGCGCAACTGATCCACGCCATAGCGCTCGGCCAGTTCGATGGGATCGACGACATTGCCGACCGACTTCGACATTTTCTCGCCGCGGCTGAACAAAAAGCCGTGCACGACGATGCGCTTGGGCAAGGGCGCGCCCGCCGACATCAGAAAGGCCGGCCAAAAGATCGCGTGGAAGCGGGTGATGTCCTTGCCGATCACATGGGCGTCGGCGGGCCAGAAGTGGACGCGCTCGCCCCGCCCCGTCAAAAAGCCCGTCGCGGTGATGTAATTCGTTAGCGCGTCGACCCAGACATACATCACATGGCCGGCGCTGGTGTGCGGGCTTTGCGGGATCTCAATGCCCCAATCGAAAGTGGTGCGGGAGATCGAGAGATCCGCGAGCCCGCGCTTCACGAAGGCGACGATCTCGTTTTTATAATGCTCGGGCGTGACGAAGCCGGGGTTTTCCTCATAGAACGCCAGCAGCCGGTCGCCATAGGCGGAGAGCCGGAAAAACCAGCTTTCCTCTTCCACCCATTCGACCGGCGTTCCCGTCGGCGCATATTTCTTGCCCTCGCGCTCGGTCAGTTCGCCCTCGTCGTAATAGGCCTCGTCGCGGACGGAATACCAGCCGGCGTATTTGGACAGGAAAATATCGCCGTTTTGCTCCATCCGCCGCCAGATTTCGAGCGCCGCCTCCTTATGGCGCGCCTGCGTCGTGCGGATAATGTCGTCGGCGCGGGCGTTCAGCGCCTCGCCCATGCGCTCGAACTGCGCGGCGGTGCGGTCGGCGAGTTGTTGCGGGGTCAGACCCTCGCGCTCGGCGGTGCGCTGCATCTTTTGGCCATGCTCGTCCATGCCGGTGATGAACAGCACGTCGTAACCGTCGAGCCGCTTCCAGCGCGCGAAGGCGTCGACGGCGATGCGCTCATAGGCGTGGCCGATGTGGGGCGCGCCATTCGCGTAGGGAATGGCCGTGGTGATCATATAGGTGGGGCGGTGCGACATGCGCCGGGTTTACCGTGGTTTCGCGGCGCGGGAAAGCGGAGTTTGAAACCGGACCGCGAGCCTGAAGGCTCGCGTTCAGAATGGCGAGCCTGAAGGCTCGCGCTCCAAGGATGCCCGCCCTTGCGCCGCTCGTCCGACTTCCGTCCAGGCTACGAACTTTTGCTCGAAGCCGAGGCTCGCATGCGCCGGGCTCGTGGAGGGAAGTCGCAGCGTCGGGGGTGGAACTTGCAATGTGGGGGACACATGGCGCTCGAACA
>PLZT01000197.1 GCA_003152255.1 Methylocystaceae bacterium
TGCTGCTCATGCTCGACGAATTTTACCAGTTCGGTCGGATGCCTGAAATTGTCGACCGCGCCCCGCTCGTGGCGGGCTATGGTTTTCAAATCGCGATGATCGCGCAAGGGTTGACGCAACTCGATGTCAAATATGGGCGGCCCACCCGCGAAATGCTGATGGGCAATATGGACGTTAAATTGTTCATCGGCATAGGTGACGAAACCACGGCGCTCGCGGCGTCTCAAGACGCGGGTAAGCATTACGTCATGCGCGAAGGATGGGGAACGTCCATCGGAACGGGAATGGGCGGCGGCGGATTCGGTCGCGGCAGCAAATCGACGCAAGGGCGGTGGGAGCTGGAACCGTTGTTTTTGCCCGACGCGCTACGCCGATTTCATGAAAAGAAGTCGCTGTTGCTAGTGCGTGGGCAGTTCGGGGCAGTGCTGGATAAGGCGCATTTTTTCACGGAAAAGGCGTTCAGGGCTCGGACGAACGCCACCAATGCGTTCAAATCTCATTTGCACATTCCGACGGTGAACATACCGGCGGCGGGAGTGGCAGTACGGCCGCAAGCGGTGACGGCATCGGTCGAGCCGTCACGGGAAGAGGCGGCGCCGCGAGACCCGGCGACATCGAAACATGAGGCTTCGCGCGCGAGCGTTTTAAAAGCTGCGTCGGCGATCTTTATAGATGCGAAGCGCTTCGAAGCGGCGTTCGTGCTCGCGATGAATCATGCGAGCAATCAAGAGATTGCCCGCCTTTGTAGTGAGCTGCGGCAAACGCCAGAGTGGTTTGGCGAACTCCGCCCGCGTCGACGCCGGCTCTTTGCCCGAATAAAGCGGGGCGGTGTGGAAGCGCGGACGCAAAGGCTGCGGGCTGAAATTATGGCCGCGCGTCAGGCGTTGAATAATGACCGCGCTGAACATGGGGCGGCGCTCGCACAAGACGCCGCGCCGGATGTGGCCACGCTCGCCGCAGAACCTGCAGTGCCGACCCTTGTGGGGCCAGGAGAAGCCCAGGCGCCGCCGCCCGTGCCGCTGGCGTCGGTTAACGACAATTCGTTCGGTGGCGGAGCCGGGGCGGAAGTCGCGCGGGCGAACGATCCGGCGATCCAGGTCAATGAAGCGATTGCGGCACAAATCGTGGAATTCGATGAGGTCGGGCGTAGGGCAGGGCAGCTTGTGGAGGCGGCGGCGAGTAAATCAGACGCTGCCGAGGATTTACGCGTTGCGCTGGACCGGGAGTCGAGTCGGCTNNACCGGAACGGTGCGATTCGTCGATACTCCGTACGACGATCTTAAGCAACAAATGAGCGAATGATCGCCCCGCGCCTCAGGTGAGCGACGCGTTCGTGGTCCAGGTCATCGCACTCCTTGCAGAGCTATGGCGGAATCTGGGTGATGAAGGCGTGATGAAGGCGGCGTAACGGGGTTGGTGTCGAGCCTATCTTCCGCGATCACGGACTAGGTCACCGACTCATAAATCGCATCCATATTTTGACGGCGGCGAGTTTGACGAGCGCGAGGTAATTGGCGTCGTGTTTTTCGAAACGCGTCGCGACGGCACGGAAGTGTTTGAGCTTGTTGAAGAAGCGCTCGACAAGATTGCGCAGCCGGTAGAGGAATGGGCTGAAGACTGGGATATTCACCCGTCCCGGCATCGGCTTGATATTGCCCCAGGCTCCCTGCGCGGCGAGCGCTTCGCGTAAGGCGTCGCTGTCATAGCCGCGGTCGGCGAGGAGCACTTGGCCTTCGCCGAGGCCGCCCAACATGTCGGCGGCGCTCTTGCCGTCATGCGCTTGGCCTTCGGTCAGTTTCAAGGCGATCGGCAGTCCATTGGCGTCGACGAGCGCATGGATTTTCGTCGTCAGCCCGCCTCGCGAACGCCCCATGCATCGGCTTGCAGCGACGTTCCCAGCGCTGGTTTGGGCGTCATCCGGGCCCCTTTTTTAGCGTTGGCGCCGTGTTGATGCACGCGGATGGACGATGAGTCGACCATCTGCACGTCGCCCGCGTAGGCCTTGGAAATCTCCGCGAATATACGCTCCCATACGCCGAGTTTGCGCCATCTCACAAAGCGGTTGTAGCAAGTCGTCGCCGGCCCGTAGCGCTCGGGAATGTCGGCCCACGGCGAGCCCGTGCGCAGTCGCCAGTATATGCCGTTCAGAACTTTGCGATCGTCCGCGCGGGCCACGCCGCGCGGCTTATTTGGCAGCAAGGGTTCAATGATCGACCATTCGAAATCGGTGAGTTCATACCGGCGCTGGCTCATATTCGCTCCTCCAAGGAGCTTGAATCACCATTCGCCAGAAAACGGAATCCCCTTTATGAGTTTGTAACCTAGCGTGGCGCAAAGCCAACGCCGGCCATGTGAGCCTCGGCCAATTGAAGGTGATGTCGGCGATCAATAGCTGCCGCACGTCGGCCCTTGGCGGGCATGTCGCGCTATGAGGACTGCGCTCACGAAGTCATCGCCTATAATAGCATCGAATGCATCCATACAAAAAAGGAACCGCAGCCCGCGAAATCCGCGCTTGACTTCAAAATCCCCATACAAGCAATTACCCGCCCTTTGCACCAGAACCGAAAAAACTGCTTGCGTCATCGTATCGTTGCGGCAATCATCCCCTCGCTACGACCGCTTCAAAGCCATCCTCTTTAGTCGCCTTCTCTCCCATCCAGATTGTTACGCTACAGCTTGCGCGGTTGCCCCCGCCGTTTCGATAATTAACTGTTCAGGAGGACTAAGTAATGNNGCCGCCGCAGGGCGCCATCAACGCCAAAGGCAATCCGGCCAGCCTCACTGATCCGGGCCCGCGGAACCCGGCGATTGGCGGCCAGTTTCCGTCGGCGCAGTCCCCGCCAGCGACCGATGTAGGCGACATGCCGATGTTTTGGGCCTCGTTCAACAATGCGCCAAAGCGCATCCAGGACGGCGGCTGGGCGCGTCAGGTGACGCAATTCGACTTCGCGATCGCGGAAGAGATCTCCGGGGTCAACATGCGACTCACCGCCGGGGGCATAAGGGAAATGCACTGGCACCTGGCGGCCGAGTGGGGCTTCGAGTCATATGGTGCCTGCCGGGTCACCGATCTCGACGAAAAGGGCCGGGCCTACGTCGCCGACGTAAAAGAGGGCGATATTTGGAATTT
>PLZT01000209.1 GCA_003152255.1 Methylocystaceae bacterium
GAGGCACAGGGCGCCGACGATCTTGTCGAAGGCGGCTTTGACGAACACATCCCAATCGGCGATCGGCTTGTCGAAAATGTCGATCACCGGCATATCGCCGATATAGGAATAGGAGCGGGGCCGGAAGCGCAGCTTGTTGGAGTGCGCGGCGAGCCGGATGTCGACTGGCAACACCCAGAGCTTGCGCAGCATTTGCAGCAGGCGCTCCTCCGCCGAAATCGGCAAGGTGAAGATGACGAGATCGAGCCGCGTGCGCCTGGCGAATTCGACCAGTTCGTCAATGCTGCCGAGCTTCGGGAAGCCCGCGACGACATCGGGCGAGCGCGCGTCGGAGCGGTCGTCGAACACGCCGAGGATGCGCAAATCGCCGTCGTCCTGAGCGGCGAGCGCGCGCAACACGGGTTCCGCCGAAGGGCCGCCGCCGACGATCGCCGTGCGCCGATCGAGCTTGCCTTGCCGCGTCAGCGCGCGCACGAAGGCGGCGAGCGCGAAGCGCTCGGTCATCAGCGCGGCGAGGCCGAAGACATACCAGCCGGCGAGCCAGACGCGGGAGAATTGGCCGTCGAGCTTCAAAAAGAACTGCAGCGCCAGGGCGCCGACGAAGACCAGGGTCCATCCGCTCAGGATTTTGAGGCCGTGCAGCGCGGGCGCGCGCAACGCCGACACATGGTGCAGCCCCAGCGCTTGCAACGAGATCACCGCGAGCAGCGACATGCCGGGGATAACGATCGCATAGGCCATGTCGTGTCCCCACAGGGGCGCCACATGCACCTCATGCACCGCGAACCGACTCCGGCGAGCAACAGAAATTCGATCAGACGCACGAGGCCGCCGAGAACGATCGGCGAATAGGCTTTGTTCGGCGCGCCGCGGCTCGCGACTTCCGCGAGGGGGGACGGCGCGGCGGCTTGATCGGTTGGCGAGTCGCGCGGGGGCTCGCTGTCTCTCTGGCTCGGCTGGTTGGCGCCGACGGCGAATGCGCACATGATTCGCGGCTCCTGTTTAGGCTGCGCGCCCCGACGGGCGCGAGGCGCGAGCGACGCGACTTTCGTCAAATCGCGTCAGAAAATACGCTCCCGCACCGTGATCGTGTCTCCGGGAAGCACCAATGTGTCCAGTGGCACCCGGCCGGTGATGGGCACGCCGTCGATCACGCGCGTAATATCCACTTCGCCCTGAAAGCCTCGCGGGTTAAAACCGCCCGCGATGGCGATCGCGGTTCGCACGGTCATTCCTTCGACATAGGGGAATTGCCCGGCGGTCGTGACTTCCCCGAGTACGAAAAACGGCCTGAAAGCCTCCACTTCGACGGAAACGCGCGGCTCGCGCACGAAGCCGGCGCGCAGCCGTTCGGCGATCTCGCGTTCGACGGCGGCGGTGTCGCGGCCGTAGACCGGCACGGGGCCGATGAGCGGCATGGAAATGTGGCCCGAGCCGTCGACGGCGTAAGAGTTCGACAAGGCGTCCTGTCCGAACACGATGACCCGCAACCGGTCGCCGGCGGCGAGCGTGTAGCGGTTCATGGGCGGAGCCGCCAAAAGCTCGGGCCGATAGTCTCCAGGCGCCGCGCAGCTCGCGAGAAACAGTGTCAAGAGCATGCTGAGCGGCAGGGCCGAATGTGTCGTCATTTCCGATCCAAACCTGTTTACAAATTGCTTACGCGGCGGTGGCTCGCACGAATTTTTAGGCCCACGTGGTTAATAAAGGCTCACCGAAATCTTAATCTAACCCTCGCGGCGCGCTGATTAACTCGGCGGCAACCATAACCGGATAATTTCCGCCGGGGACCAACGGAGTTGCGACGATGCGCGCGGGCGAGCGGAATGGCGACGACAGCAGCGTGACGGGAGAGATAGATCTCGCGCGCATCGCCCGGGCCATATCCGCCAAGCGGTGGTGGGTGATCGGGCCGACCGTGGCGATATTCGCGGGTTCCGCGATATTCGTGAATGTCGTCAAGCCGCGCTATAGCGCGGAGGCGCGGGTTCTTCTGGAAAACCAGGAAAACTTCATTCCGCGCGCGGACAAGACCGAACGCGTCGCCGAAATCCTGCCCGACCCCGAGGCGGTGCAAAGCCAGATTCAACTGCTGACCTCGCGCGACCTCGCGCGGCGCGTCATCAAGATGCTCGATTTACAGGGGAACGACGAGTTCGATCCGCTCGCGAAGGGCGTGGGCGCGACGACGCGGGCGCTGGTGATGGTGGGACTGGCGCGCGACCCGACGCAAACGCCCCCCGAGGACCGCATTCTCGAAACCTTCGCCGACAAGCTCAACGTTCTTTCTCCGACCAAGACGCGCGTTCTCTCCATAGAGTTCACCTCGCGCAACCCCGATCTCGCGGCCAAGGGCGCCAACGCGGTGGCCGAGGCCTATCTCGAGTTTCAGCAGGACGCCAAGCGCGACCACGCGCGCGGCGCCGCGAATTCATTGGCCGCGCTGGTGGCCCAGTTGCGCGTCCGCGTGGCCGAGGCGGACGCGGAGGCGGAGCAGTTTCGCGTGAAATCCGGACTGCTCGTCGGCTCCAACAACACGACGATCAACGCGCAGCGTTTGAGCGATCTCAACACGCAGCTATCGCTGTCGCGCTCGGCGCAGGCGGACGCCCAGGCGAAGGCGCGATTGCTGCGCGACATGCTGCGGCAAAACCGGATCGGCGACATTCCCGATGTCGCCAATAACGAGGTGATTCGCCGCTTGTTGGAGCAGCGCGTGACCCTGCGCGCTCAACTCGCGCTCGAGTCCCGCACGCTGCTGCCAGGTCACCCACGCATCAAGGAGTTGCAGGCGCAACTTCAGGATCTCGATGCGCAAGGCCGCGCCGCGGCCGAACGTGTCGCGCGCACGTTGGAGAACGACGCCCATATCGCGGGCGCCAGGGTCGAGAATCTGACGCGGGCGCTGGAAGAGCAGAAGACGGTGGTCGGCGCCGCCGACGCCGACGATGTTCGGTTGCGCGACCTGGAGCGGACCGCGCGTCTCTATAAGGAGCAGTTGGAGAGCGCCGCGGCGAAATATCAGGAGGCCATGGCGCGGGAAAATTCGCAGGCCACGCCCCCCGACGCGCGGATTTTCCAACGCGCCCTGGCGCCGCAAATTCCTTCCTTCCCCAAGAAAGTCCCGATTGTTTCCTTCGCGACCTTATCGGCGTTGATTCTCTCGATCGGCGGCATTTTGGCCGGCGAATTGCTTTCGGGGCGCCCCCGCGTCGCGCCGTCCGCGCCGCGCTTCGCGGGCGAGGCCGGGGCGCTGGCGCCGGCGAACGGTGGAATTACGAGCCCAACGCTGGCCGAAAGCTATTCGGTCACGCCGACGCCGCCCGCCGCTAATGAGGGCGGGGACGAGAGCCAACCGGCGCCGGAACTTCGGCTCGAACCGACGTGGGCCTCCGCATTCGACGACACGCCGCCCGGCGGCGAGAGGACAGTCGCCGCCAAGGCGCGGATCGTCGAGAAAATCGACACCGGACGTCTCTCCTCGCCCAGCGTCAAGGTGCTGATCGCTCGCGGCGACGACGGCCCGTCGGCGTCGGGGACCGCCCTCGCGGTGGCCCGCGCCCTGGCGCGTCGCGGCAGCGCCGCCCTCGTCGCGGCGGACGCCTCGGACAGAGCGTTCGACGGTCTCTTGGCGGGCGGCCTGGAAAATCCGAAGGGCTGGCGCGACCTGCTGTCGGGCGCGGCCGAATTTGGCGAGGTTATTCACCGCGACTCGGGCTCGCGCCTGCATATCATTCCCGCCGGCGTCGACGACGGCGAGCCGCGATACGATATCGCGATGACGGTGGAGGCGCTGGCGCGGACATATGATTTCGTCGTCTTCACGACGACCGACGCCGCCAATACGCTGCGCCTCGCGCCAATGTTCGACACGATTTTACTGCGGGACGCGGACCCGGCGGCGGGGCGGTTGTTCGACGCGCTCTCGCGTTTCCACGCCGATGTGTCGCTGATCGAAGACGCGCCCGAGGAACTTGTCGCGGCGTGAGCCGGCGCGGGCGTGGAATATGTCGCCGCTCAAAATCGGCGGAAGAGTCCGGACAGCCGCGCGCGCTCCGACAACCGCGACAACCATGGCGTCTGCTTGGCGCATCTCTTGCAATCGAGAAAAATTCGTAACAAAGGCGCGGCCAGCGCGCCGCGCGTCGTCACGGGCATGACGAGATCGTAAAGCGCGATCGTTTCGTCGCAAACGGCCTCCTTATAGTGCGCTTCGCCGACGCCGAGGTCGAAATAGGCGAAACCGCGCTCCACGAGATCGCGCATCACCGCGCGCAGAAGGATGTCGCCGGGGGAGCAGCGGGCGATCTCCTCATCCAGGTCGTAGGAATTGGCGAGAGCCGAAAACCGCCCGTCCATGGCGAGGCCGACATAGGTCGCGATGACCCTTCCGGACAAACGGAGCGCATGGACTTCCAGCGCGCCGGCGTGGCAGGCGCGTTCGAGAAAATCGCGCATCTCGGGGGCTTCGAAGAGGCCGGCGGCGCCCTTGGCCGCGAGCAGAGCCGATTTTTGCGCGATCAAGGCCGCGATGACCTCGCTCGCCCGCTCGCCGCTGGCGCCATGCTCGAAGACGAGCACGCCAAGCTCCATCAACCGCCTTTCTTTTTTGCGCAGTTTCTTGCGCGAGGCCTTGGAGGTTTGGCAATCGAGCGCGTCGACATTGGCGGGCAGGGCGGTCCCATAGGCAAAGCTCGGGCTGGGGAAGGCGTCGCGGCCAAGCAGCGGGTTCTCGAAGGCGCCGAAGCCGCGGGGCTGGTTGCGCAGATAAAGCAGATCGGGCGGCTTTGGGCGGCCGCGCGCCGCCGCGAGCAACAAGCCGCGCCAGTCGAGGCCACCGCCGGGATGAAACAGTCCGATGTTGAAGTTGCTTTCGCGACCGCACAAAAACTCGGCGACGCGCAGCCCGGCGGCTTCATGCGTCGCGAGCGGAAACAGCGCGAGCGGGCGCCCATCGGAATCGCGCGCGACGACGATCATCGGCTCCAGAGCGCGCGCGCGCCCGATCGTCTCGAACCAGGCGGCGACAAAATCGTAATTTTGATAGGGGCTGACAGCGGCGGTTTCGCGAAGGGCGATCCAGTCCTCGCGCGCGTCGAGAAGACGGTCGAACACCATTAGGGATGGTTCAACACGCTCGGTCGGCGTTTCGAGTTTTATAACCATCCCGCTCACAAATCGTTCAGGCTTCGCGCCTATCCTCTGAATAGCAAGAAAAGGTCAACGAGAACTGGACAGGGTTCAAACCAACGGATCTCGTTGGAGGGAACGGATATGCCGAGCTGGCGGGAAATAGCGATAGACGCCGGCATGGGACTGTTTCGCGCGAGCGGCGCCCATCGACTGGCCGAGCCCTATACGCGGGGGCTCGGCGCGATCTTGATGTTTCATCGCGTGCATCAGCATCTCCAACGCGGGTTCGAGCCCAATCGGGGGCTCGAAATTTCAATCGATTTTTTCGACGCGCTGCTCAAACATTTGCTCCAGAAAGGTTATCGTATTCTGTCCATGGACGACGCCCTGGCGGAATTGCAAGGAGGCGGCGACGAACGCGCGCCCTTTGTCGTGCTCACCTTCGACGACGGCTACCGCGACCTCATCGAGCATGTTTTGCCGGTGCTGGAGCGCCATCGCGCGCCCATGACCGCCTATGTGACCTCCGGCTTCGCCGACGGCTCGGCGCGCATGTGGTGGGTGGAGCTGGAAGAGTCGATTCGCCGTTTGGATCGCGTCGACGTCGCCGCGCTCCGGCGTCGCTTCGACGCTCCATGCGGCGACGCCGAGGAAAAGCAGCAGGTGTTCGCAGACCTCTACTGGCTCCTGCGCGACGGCTCCGAGGAGGAGCTTTTGCGCGTGTCGCTGTCGCTGTGTACGCGGGCTGGCGTGGAGCCCCGCCTGTTGACGTCGAGCCTGTGCCTCGATTGGCGGGGGCTCGCGCAACTCGCGAGACACGAGCTTGTCACCATCGGAGCCCATTCGGTGACGCATGCGCGTCTCGCCAAACTCGAGGCGGACGCCTGCGCGCGGGAGATGGCCGACAGCCGAGCGGCGATCGCGCGCGAAATTGGGGTGGACGCGCGTCACTTTTGCTATCCGGTCGGCGACCCGGCTTCGGCGGGAAAGCGCGAATTCGATCTCGCGCGCGATCTTGGGTTCGTCAGCGCGGTGACCACGCGGCCCGGCATGATCTTCGCCGAGCATCGCGATCATCTGCTGGCGCTGCCGCGGCTTTCGATCAATGGGCGCCATCAAAGCCTCGATGAGATCGACATTTTGCTGACCGGCGCCCCTTTCGCCCTGATGAATCGTGGGCGGAAGGTTCTCGCGGCCTGAGAATCCACGGAGCGGCGCAATTTCCTTCGACCCATTCGAATCAGGCCCGGACGAACTGGGCGCCTCGAAAGCGCGCGGCGTCGCCATCTCCCTGGCGGCGGGCGGCCTCGCCGTGTTCGTTGGAACCCTCGCGCCGCTGCTCCTCGCGCGGACGCGGGCCTCCCCGGAATTCGAGCCCTTGCGGGTCAATTCCGAGCAGATGTGGCAATGGGTCGATGAAGGCGAGAATGCCTTGGCGCAAGCGGCGGAACATGCGGGTCGGTTCGAGCTTCAGCACGCCGTCGAGTTGCAGACCCAAATCGCTTCCGCGATGATTCTGGCGCTCGTCGTCTATTTTCTCTGGCTCGGCTTGCGCAACAGGCGCTTGCGCGGCTGGTCGCCGTTTTTTTGGATCGCCGGCGTCGGGTTGGTGTTTTTCGCGCCGACCTTCGCGCCGAGCCTCACGCCGGCGCGTCTGGACTATCTCGCGACCTTTTGGATCGAAACGGAAGTCGCGCGTCGCGGCCAGGGCCACGCGCATATTCTCCCGCCCGACGGCTCGCTGATCGCGCGCGCCGTCGCCGCCGCGGTCGCCGCGGGCTTTCTGGCCCTGTGCGCGCATGATGTCGCTCATCGTCTGCGCGAAGCGCTTTGGGAATTTGGCTTTCTCGCGGACGACGACGAAGAATTCTCGCGGACGGCGCGATCCCGCGGCCGCGCGCGCTTCACGGCGGGACAAGGGAGGTCGGGCGAGTATATGGGCTCCTCCGACGCCGAGGACGCCGACGCCAGGGGTTTCGGCCACCGCGATCCAGCCGAGCTTGTCACGATGATGAGCAATCCCGAGGCGCGGGCCTGCGCCACTCTGGGCGTGCGGCTCGGCGCGAGCAAGGCCGAGATCGAGCGCGCCTATCGAACAAAAAGGCTCTTATCGCGTTGTTTGTT
>PLZT01000162.1 GCA_003152255.1 Methylocystaceae bacterium
GATCAAAAATGCGCAAAGTCGAGCTGAGCTTGGGCGCTTTAATCAAGCGGGATACCGCCATCACCGACGCAGTCCTCAATGCGATCGCCCATATCCCCACGCGGAGCCTTCCATCGGTCGCCGAAAGAGGTTTCTTCGAAAAACTGAGCGACCGCGATTTTCTGCGTATCGCCGTCTGGCTGGCGCGAAAGAGTTTTGACGAGGGCGGGTGCCCCATTGGCGCGGTGATCGTCGACAACAAAACACGCCAGATCGTGGGAAAAGGGCACAACACTCTCGTGCAGGAAAACGACCCCTATAACCACGGGGAGACATCGGCGATTAGAGACGCCGGGAGGGAGAATTTCAGCCTGACAACCCTCTACACCACGCTTAGCCCGTGCGACGTATGCGCGACGCTCCTCTATACGCGCCAGTTCAACCGGGTCGTCGTTGGCGACGTGACCAACGCCAGCGGCAACGAAGAGTTGCTGCGCGGGAAAGGGGTCAAGGTCGACATATTGGAGGATCAACTAGGCATCGCGCTTTATGCCGAATACCGGCGCGAACGTCCCGACCTGGATCTCGAGGACTGGAAGGGAGTGGCGGGGATATCTCGCTTTTAGCTCCGGGCGGAAGTCGAGATTTTCCCAACGAAATTCGAACCAAATTAAATCAATGAGTTAGATCATAAGCGCGTCAACCGTCCGACGCTCCCAATGCGCCGTTCACCAATAAGGCGACGCCGTCGCCCCCCGCAAAACCTCGTCGAGCCGCTCCCGCGTCGCCCGCGTGGCGTCGTCCGGCAGCGCGTCGGGGGAAAAAAACTTCGCTTCGGCGATTTCCAGGCCGGGAACATGAGGGGCGGATTGGCGAAAAGAGCGCACGACATAGAGCGCCACATGGTCTCGGGACGAGGCGGCGCGGTTGAGATAAACGCCGTGAAGCGCGGGCGCGTCCTCGACGACGATATTGCCTTCCTCGGCGAGTTCGCGCGTCATCGCCTCGATCAGCGTTTCGCCGCGTTCGACGCCGCCGCCGGGGAGATAAAAGCCCGGCACATAAGTGTGGCGCACCAGCAGCACCTTGCCGGCGGGGTCGATAACGAGCCCGCGCACTCCGAGCGTCAGCGGCCGCTGGAACAACGCGGCGAAGGTGATCAGACGCGTCGCCAGCGGGGCGCGGGGTCTTGGGTCTTGCTCGGTCATGGGACTCGCCGTGATCAGGATCGACGCAGTCTATGGCAAAAAACGTCGGGACATTCTACAAAGTTCCGATCCGGCGACGACCTCGCCCGTCGCCCATCGGAGTCATGCCGCTTGAAAGCCTTCTCGGAACTGACCGAACGCGAAATTCTGGCGCTCGCCATCACCTCCGAGGAGGAGGACGGCCGTATCTACATGTGTTTCGCCGAGGATCTCGCCGAGCGCTATCCAGCCTCCGCCAGACTGTTCGAGCAGATGTCCAAGGAGGAGAACCGCCACCGTCACATGCTGCTCGAACAGTATCAAAAGCGCTTCGGCGAGCATTTGCCGCCGATCCGCCGCGAGGACGTGAAGGGCTTTTTGCGCCGGCGTCCCGTGTGGCTCACCAAGAATCTGCCGCTCGACACCATCCGCAAGCAAGCCGAAACGATGGAGTTCGAGAGCCGCCGCTTTTACGAGAAGGCGCGCGATCAGTCGTCGGACGTGGGCGTTCGCAAGCTTCTGGGCGATCTCGCGGCGATGGAGGGCGGTCACGAAAGGATCGCCGAGCGTATCGGCGCCGCCACGCTCACCAAGACCGCCGTCGAGGAGGAGAACGAAACCCGCCATCGCATGTTCGTGCTGCAATATGTGCAGCCTGGCCTCGCCGGCTTGATGGATGGTTCGGTCTCGACGCTGGCGCCGCTGTTCGCGGCGGCCTTCGCGACCCAAGCCAATTGGCCGACTTTTCTCGTCGGCCTCGCCGCGTCGATCGGCGCCGGCGTCAGCATGGGTTTCGCCGAGGCGCTTTCCGACGACGGCTCGCTCACCGGACGCGGTTCGCCCTTGCTGCGCGGCGGCATTTGCGGGGTGATGACGGCGCTCGGCGGCCTCGGCCACTCCTTGCCCTATCTCGTCCCCGACACGCTGCCCGATCATTTTCGCATCGCCACGACCATCGCCGCGGTGGTGGTGTTTTTCGAACTCTGGGCGATCGCCTATGTGCGCGCCCGCTACATGGACACGCCCTTCCTGCAGGCGGTGTTTCAGATCGTGCTGGGCGGCGCCATCGTGCTCGCCGCCGGCGTGTTGATCGGGGGCGCGTGAGCAGCGTGAGCTTCCTTCTCGCCCATCTCTCCGACGCCCATATCGGTCCGATTCCTCGCCCTAATCTCGCGGAGCTTTTGGGCAAGCGAGCCACCGGCTATGTGAACTGGCTGCGCAAGCGCGCCGCCCAGCACGATATGTCGCTGCTCGCTCGGCTCGTCGACGATCTCCTCGCGCAAAAGCCCGATCATGTCGCGATGACCGGCGATATCGTCAATATTGGCCTTAGCGGCGAAATCGCCTTGGCGCGGGAATGGCTCGGTCGGCTCGGCGGACCGGAGCAGGTGAGTTTTTCGCCCGGTAACCACGACGCCTATGTCCCGGGGGCCATGGCGCTGCTGAACGAGACTTTCGCGCCCTGGAGCCGCGGCGACGACGGCGCTGTCGGCTTTCCCTATCTGCGCCGGCGCGGGGGCATCGCGCTGATTGGCTTGTCGTCGGGCGTGCCGACCGCCCCTTTTGTCGCCTCCGGACGTCTTGGGGCGAAACAATGCGCTGATCTGGCGGCGCTGTTGGAGCGGACCGAGGCGGAGGGACTCGCGCGCGTCGTGCTGCTGCATCATCCGCCGCATCGCGGTGGCGCGCGGGCGCTGCGCGGACTGGACGACGCCAGCGCGTTCGAGGATATTATCGCCGCCCGCGGCGCCGAACTGGTGCTGCACGGCCACAACCACAGGCAGAGCCTGCATCATCTGCCGGGGCCGCGGGGAAAAGTTCCCGTCGTGGGTGTCGCTTCCGCCTCGGCGAAGGCCGGGGCGCATCAGCCCGGCGCCGCCTATCACTTGTTTTCGATAGAGCGCGAGGGCGAACGGCTGGCCATCGAGGGCAGGGCGCGCGGCGTTGACAACACGAGTGGCGAATTGGTGGATCTGGGCGCGCTCGACCTGTGACGCCGTCCGCTAATCGGTCAGCAACATGCGCCGGCGCAGCGGCTGCAGCGGCCGGGCGTTCATCGGGAAAATCCCTTTGAAAGTCTCGATGTCGCTCGTCGCGACCGCGATGGGCGTGGAAAAGACATACCAATTGACGACTTCCGAGCACGGCGGAGTCGTGAGCGAGCCCTCGTAGCGGAAGAAATGACGATTCTTCGGCAATAGCGCCGTCGCGTCGAGGGGCTCGTTCAGCACCGCCTCGCCTTTCGTTCGCGGCGCGGCCGCCATGATCGCGGAGAAAACCTTATTAGCGCCGCCAGCCCGCATCAGCACGCCGAGCACCAGCAGGTCGTCGCCCTCCTTGGCGTGGACGAAATGCGCCTCCATCGCCTCGCGCTTGCCGTCGATCGCATGTTCGCTCGGCGCGTGAAAATGAAATTGCTTGAGCTCGAATTTGCCATTCTCCGACGTGGCGAAGCTTCCCGGCGCGGCGTTGGCCTGGATCGTGTGTCCATTGTTGACGACACCGAATGCTTGTGGCTTCCACGACAGGGCGGGCGCGCCAATTTTGGCCTTGATGGCCCCGGTCAGGTCGACCGGCGATTGTTCGCCGCCGAAGGCGCAGGCCTCATTGGTCGAATGCGCCCCCCAACTGTGAACGTCCTCATAGTCCCATTGCGCGTCCTCCGCTCTGGCGGCGGCGGCGCAAAGCGGACAAGAAATAAAGCCGGCCAAAAATGATCTGCGCGTAAACGCCATCGCATTTTTCCTTTCGCCTTGGCGCTATTTGAAATTGCGGTACAGCCACAAACCGAGCAGTCCGAGCAGGCCGAAGAAGGTCACCGACCCCACGAGCTCCACGAAAAACAGAAAAATTCGCCACGCCTGAATCGAAAACGCGCTTTGCGCGGGGCCGGCTCCGCCCAAGGCTTGCGCGCGCGCGGCGGCCCGCGCCGCGACGGCCGCTCCCGCCCCGCCGCTGGCGTAATCCGCCGCCAGCGCCTTCTCCCGCTCGATCAGACGGTGCGCGATATAGGCGGTGACGGCTTCGACCACCGCGTCGAGCTTGTCGTTTTCGCAGATCTTGATGCGTCCATGCCGCGTGTCCTGCAAAAACCGATAGGTTCGCTGGTCATGGGCAAGTTCGACGAAGCCGATCTGATCGATGAACAGTCGCGGGCGCTCGCCCGGCGACACCGCCACGTCGAACATGTCGCAGTCTCGCGGCAACTGCGCGAGGACGGGTTCGAGCTGCTCGCGAAGAATTTCCAGCCTCGCGATTTCCGCTCCCCGCAGATCGGCGAGGACGCCCGACTGGGCGGCGCTGTCGATTCGGGCTCGGCGCAGAGCGGCCGACAGACTGGTGACGCGCTGTTCGAGATTCGGCGGAGCGGCGCGCGGCGAGGGCGCCAATTCCACTCCCGGCGTCTCCGGCCTCCCCTTGACGGCCCCGGCGCCGATCCGCGTCGGCTCCAGCGGGGAGCCGCCTTCGCGTCCGGTATCGTCCATGTCAGCCACTTTCTTCCGCTCACTAAAAACGCGCGGGTTTACGCTTTTTTCACTATAGACGCTTCCGATGATTCTGCGAAGGGGCGCGCCGGCTCGTCCGCCTCCTTCGCCAGTGGGGTCGACTTTTCCGCCGCCATCGGCAATGACTTCACAAAATGCCCATGATTCCAGATCAGAGCAACAATGCGTCCGCCCTGAAACGGTCGCGCTAAGGAAACACCATGGCCGCAATTGACTTGGGAACGGGGTCCTCGGGACGCAAGCTCGAACGATTGCTCCTGGGGTGCGCCCTGCTGGCGGGGGCGGTTGTCGAGGCCGCGAACGGGCGCGGCCAAGCTGTTTTCGCGGGCGCGCTGGCGGCGCTGGCGCTCTATCTGCTTGCATCGGTTCACGACGCGGCGCTTGACCGCCGCCAAAAAAGCATTTTAGCGGCGGTTGATTTTCTCGCCGTGGCGGCGCTCGCGGCGCTGTGCGACCCGTCGGGTGTTTTGTGGCGCGCGCCGACATCGATTGAAAGCCTCTTTCTGTTGACCCCCAGCGGCGTCGGGACGGCGGTCTTTGTTTATCTCGCGGGCTCCGTCGGGCTCACCGGGCGCTCTCCTCTCGCGATCCGCGCCGCGCTGTTCGCGTTGCCGTTTCTATTTTGTCTGCTCGTCGCGCTCGGCTCGCCCGTCGCGATCGAATTGGGGCGGGCGGCGCTTTTGGGTTTCGAAGCGCCGGAGTTCGTCAATACCGTCGTCGGGCGCGTGCTTGTGCTGTTTTTGGTCAACGAGGCGGTTGTCGTCGGCGCGCCGCTGGCGCTTGGCCGCTTCTTGCCGCGCGAGTGGCGCCCGCACGGCGTCTTGTTTCTCGCGGCGCTTTACGCCGCCGTCACGCCCTATATCGCGACCGCGGTCTCGTCCTATGTCACGCCATGGGCGCCCGCGCCCATCGCGCAAATCGCGGCGGTGCTGGCCGCGGCGCTGGCGCAGGCGGGACTGTGGGGCGAGACTTACCTCGTCACGCAGTCGCTGGCGGGCCTGTTGCGGGGGTCGGCCTCGCTGTCGGTCATTGTCTTCGGCGATTGGAAGAGCGGCGCCGAAAAAGGTCTCGTCTACGGTCTCGTCTTCATGGGACTGCTGCTTGGCGCCAATCTGATCCTGGGGTTCACGCCGGCGGTCGCGGTCATTCACGGCACCGGACCGCTCGGCGCGGCGATTCTCGGCGCGCTGTTGTTTCCTTTGGCGCGCGCCATCGTCGAAAGCACCGATTCGACGCCGCCGTTCTTTGGCCGGCTCGAAGCCGCATATGCGAGAAACTCGAATTTCGCGCGCGGCGTCGTGGCTGGGGTGGGGGTCTGGCTGGCCCTTTATCTCGACCTGCCGGGCTGGAGCGGGTTCGATCGGTTTTTGTTCGGCGTGGCCGTGGGCGCCCTGGCGTTCGCGGGCGTCGACGCCGCGCTCGACGCTCTCGAACTGCGCGAGGAGCGCCGGCAGCATCTTCGCAGTTGGCGAGTCTATGCGCTCGGATCCTTGCTTGGGGGGCTGGTCGCCGGGGCCATCGCCTGGTATCTCGACGGCGGCCAGGTCGCGACCATCGTCGCGAAATTCCATGCCTATGTGTCGCTCGACTATCGCGCCGACGGCCGCCCGATCAACGCCTATGTCATTCGCCCCTTATTCTCCAAATGGGGCGCGACGGACCTCGGGATGGCCGACGGCGGCGTGCGGGTTTTCTACGACGAGTCGCTTTCGGGCGTCATTCAATGGGTGTTCGCGGCGCCCTTGTTCTCGATCAATCTGTTTTTCCTCACCGCGCTTATCCAACGCAGCCTGAAGCCTCTGCGCCAGCTCGCGAGTTTCGAGGGCCTCGATCTGCTGATCGAAAACGCCGTCCGCGTGTTGCGCTGGGGCCTGTGGATGGCCCCGGTGATTTATTCCTTCCTGAAGGCGTCCCCCGATCCGACATGGTACAATCAAGATGGGTTGGTGCGCACGGGCGTCGCGACATGGCTGAATTCGACCCTGCCGGACAATGAGTTCCGCCAGTGGAGCCTCGATATTTTCACGGCGCTGCTCGCCTTCGACGCCCTGCGCGTGCTGATCTGGTTCGACCACATGGGGCTGCGCGTCGCGACGCTGGTCAATCTGTCCTTCATCGGCGGCGATATCGCCGACGAGAAGGCTGCGCGCTTCCTCGGCAAGGCGCAGATCAGCCGCGCCATTCCCGAGGGCATCAGGCGTTTCGGCACCTGGGCGCCGCTGTTGTTGCCTTTCTATATTCCACGTGGGGCCGAATGGGACAAGGCTTGGACCGGCGCCGAGCAGATGAGCCATATGCGGCCGCCCTCCTACCTCTATCTCGTCAGCGGCTACCTCGTTTACGCCGGCGTGCTGGCGCTGGCGCTGATCGTCTTCCTCTTGATGCAACTCGCGCGCGCCGGCAAATCGCCGCTGATCGGCGTCACCGGCGCCGGCGGCGCGCCGGGGTCGCGTCCGTTGCAACTCGCCAATGGCTTGATGACGAGCGAAGTGTTCGAGGACGGGCAGGGCGTGATCCGCATCGAGGGGGTCACGCGCGGCGGTCCGCCGATCGATCTCACCCGCCGTCCCGACGACCACGCCCATCCGCGCGGGCGGTTTTTGTTCCTGCGCGAAGACGGGGGGCCCTTGTGGTCGCTCGGCCAGGCGCCCACGCATGGCGTCGGGGCCAAGGCGACGCTGATCGACGAGGGCGACAATCGCTTGTTTTTCCAGACCCGCCAACAGGGATTCGACGTCGAGGCGCGCGTCGCGCTCTCCTCCAACGAAGCGGTGGAGACGACGCGGCTGAAGCTGATTAATCTCGAAAAGCGCCCGCGCAAAATCATGCTCGCCTCGCTGCGCGAATGGGTCTTGAACGAAACCGGCGTCGAACGGCGCGACCCTGCCTACAACGCCATTCACGTCGGCACCTGGTTCGTGCGGTCGCTCGGCGCGGTGTTCGCCCAGAATCGCCTGCTCAAGGGCGGCGCGCGCAGGCGGGCGGACCGGCGGCTTTCGCCGGAGATCGGCTTTCACGCCATTGGCGCGGCCCCCGGGACGACGATCACGCTCAAGGGCTATGAGGACGTGAAATCGCGTTTCTACGGGCTCGGACCCACCAACGCGCCCGACAGCCTGATCGGTCTTGGCGCCCCGCGCGATCCGAACGACGAAGGGCTGCTTTACGGCTTCGAACCCTGCGCCAGTCTAAGCGTCGAGATCGACGTGCCGGAGGGCGGCGTCGCCGAGATCGTGATTCTGGACGGCTGGGCGCGAGACATGGGCGTCGCGACCGAAACCGTCGCCCGTTGTCTGGGGCTGGCGCCCATCGCGCCTGAAATTCTCGATCGCGCGCTCTCGCGGCGGCGCAAACTTTTGCTGCCGCCGACGCCCGAACGGCATCGCTTCGAATTTTCGGCCGATGGGCGCAGCCTGGTCACGAAGCATGACACGCCGCGTCCATTCGCGCATGTGATCGCCAACTCGCTTGGCGTTGGCGCGGTGCTGACGAATGACGGGGACATTTTCTCGTTCAGCGGCAATTCGCGGCTCAACAGTTTCACGCCGTTTCGCTTGGGCGAAGGCCGCATGGCGCCGGCCGGGCAGGCGATCTATGTCTTCGATCTCGCGCGCAAGGACGCTTTCGCCGCCACTTTCGTTCCGCTCCGTCGTCGCGACGCCGACTGTGACGTGACCTTCGAGCCGGGCGTCGCGACTTACCGATCGCGGCGCGACGGGCTGGAACTGGAGCTGACGGTCTTCGTCGCCAAATCCTTGCCCGTCGAATTCAAATTATTGCGCATCCGCAACCTCGACGATCACGAACGGCTGCTCGAAATCGTGCCTGTCATGGAGATCGTTCTCGACGAGACGCCGAACGACAGTCTCGGCTCCATTGAAACCGCGACCGCGGACGACCTGAAATCGCTGTATTTCCGCAACCCGCGCAATGATTTCGTGAAAGGCTGGGCCTTTGTCTCGACCTCGCTCGACGCTGAATTCGCGGAGACGTCGCGCCGCCGATTCCTCGGCCACGAGAGCCGCGACCCCGCCTTGCCCTATATGGTCGAGCATGGTCATCCCGACGCCGGCGCTCCCGCGCATGAGCGCAAGGTCGCGGCTTTCTGCGGCTCGATCGATGTAGCGGTCGGCGGCGAGGCGCTGGTCGTGCTGGCGCATGGCCAGACCGGCTCGCTGGAGGACGCCAAGCTGCTCGCGTCGCGGGTTCGCGATCCAGCGTTCGCCCTCGCCGCGCTGGCCGAGAGCCGCGCCGCCTGGGTCGCCGAGACCTCGGTGCTGCGCATCAAGACAAACCAGCCCGATTTCGATCGCCTGGTCAATGACTGGCTGCCCTATCAACTGCTGGCGTCGCGTCTTTGGGGCCGCACGGGCCCCTCGCAGCGCTCGGGCGCGACCGGCTACCGCGATCAGTTGCAGGACGTGATCCCGCTTATTTTCCTGGACCCTCCGCGCGCCCGGGCGCAAATTCTGCTGCATGCGGCGCATCAGTTCTTCGAGGGCGACGCGGTCAAATGGTGGCACCGGGCGCCGAATGGCGGCACCGGTGTGGGCGATCGCACCCACGCCTCGGACCCGCATCTCTGGCTGCCCTATGTCGCCTTGCGCTACGTGAACGGAACCGGCGACGCGGCCATACTCGATTGCGTCGAGCCGTTCCTCGAAGCGCCGCCCGTTCCCAAGGACCGGGAGGGCGAGGCGACGGTGCCGCTCACCTCGCGCGACAAGGATACGCTGCTCGGCCATTGCGCGCGGGCGATCGACTATACTCTGGCGCGCTTCGGCGCCCATGGACTGCCTTTGATGGGCACGGGCGACTGGGACGACGGCATGGATCATGTCGGCGCGGGCGGTCGCGGCGAGAGCGTGTGGATGGGCTTCTTCCTGCATGGAATTCTGCTCGACATGGCGCCCTTGTTCGAATTGAAGGGCGACGCCAAGCGCGCCGCGCGCTATCGCGACCAGGCGACGAAGCTTCGCGCGGCGCTGGCTCTATGCTGGCGTGGCGATCGCTTCCTGCGCGCCTTCGCGGACGACGGACGCGAACTGACGCCGATGAGCGCGATGACGGCGTCCTGGCCGGTGCTGTCTGGCGCCGTCGACGCCGAGCGCGGACGCGAGACGATCGAAAACGCGCTTAACGTCCTGGCGCGGCCGGATCGCATCTTGCTCGTCACGCCTCCCTACAACGAACATTCGAGCCCTTACCCCGGGCGCAGCGCGGAATATCCGCCGGGCGTGCGCGAGAACGGCGGGCAATATTCGCACGGCGTCTCCTGGTTCGTGGACGCATTGTCGAAACTCGCCGTCGAGGCGAGAGCCCGAGGCGATGAAGCGACAGCCGCGGCGCTGTTCGCGAAGGCCTATCAAAGCTGGGTGGCGATATCGCCGCTCTCCAAGCTGACGACGCCGGAGCAGGCGGATATTTACGGCCTGCCGCCGCATCAGCAACCCGCCGACGTCTATGAGGGCGAGGGCTATGAGGGGCACGGCGGTTGGGCCTGGTATACGGGCTCGGCGGCGCGAATGATATCGGCGGCCTATGCGATGCTCGGCTTCGAACTGGAGAACGGCGAGTTGAAACTGCGCGCCGACGCTTTCGAACCCAAGGGAGAACTGAGGCTCGAAAGCGTGAGCTATCGAGGCAAGACTTTTCGCGCGGATGGAATGGCGAAACCGGCTTAGAGCGTTTTCCGTTCGAACGGAATCGTTCGAACGATAAGAAATCGTTCAAAATCAAAACACTGGAGCAAGCTCTTATCCGAAAAAGTCTATCAACTTTTTCGCAGCTTGCTCTAGGGCCTGTTGAGATTCATCGCGAATTAATGAGCGCGGCGGCGAGGCGGATCATGGCTGTGAAGCTTTGATCGGTTTTGTCGGCGCGCAGGGCGATCCGCTTGAACTCCTTGAGTTTGCCGAAGAAGTTTTCGATGAGGTGACGGGCTTTGTAAAGCTCGGTGTCGATGGCGAGAGGCGCGCTTCGTCTTG
>PLZT01000257.1 GCA_003152255.1 Methylocystaceae bacterium
AATCTCGATTGCAAGCCCGAGGGCGCGGAAAACACGGTTAAGGCCGGTTGCTCGGCGAGCGCGTACTATTCGACCACCATTCAAAACAAGATGATCAAAGAGCGCCAATACATCGAACCCGGCAAGGTCATCGAATTCAAGGATGAAACGCGCTTCGACCAAAGTGACAAGGGCTGGACGGGACAGGACGGCAATATCTACTGAGCCGTGTCCGCAATGTCGGTCCGTGGAGAACCGGCGGGAAATGTGTGTGGCTACGACTTACGTAAGGTTTTGAAAATCTGGGGGCTGAGACAGGAACCAGGCCATGCACGTCAATGCGTCGGATCTCTACCTTCTCGTCGCGCTCGCCTGCGTCATAACGGTTTTGCGCGGCCCGCTGTAGCGAGACTCCAATTAGGCGAGGCGATCAACTGTCCCTGCGCGCCGCCTATGACAATAAAACAGGGATGAATCAGGAGAAAGAAAATGGCAGTAAAAAGAGACACGGGTGCCTTATTGAAGCAGGTCGCTTGGGCTATCGCCGCAATCGCGCTGGTGTTCACAGCCATTCACTTCGCGCCGATCATTTCGCACGGCGGCTGAGTAAGTGCCTGGGGCGCGAGACGACTTTCTCGCGCCCCAGCGATCTATCGCATGCTGCCGTTCGTCGATAGGCATTCTGAACATATGAATGCCCATCGACGACGCCTCAAAATGTGGCGGCTTCTATTTCTCAAGCACGGTCTCACGACGCAAAGGATGGCATGAGCCAATAAGCTCCAAGTTGATCCTTATGAGGGCGGACAACCATTACCGAACAATTGGCGCGGCGCACGATCTTCTTGGCATTCGAGCCGCGTAAATGAGTCCTGATAGATGGGTTGTGTGACCCGATAATAATGAGATCAGCCCCACAGAACTGTGCTTCTGCGAGCACTTCGTCGGAGGCTCCGCCAGTTCGTAGACACAGCGGAAAGCTCCGGCGCCATCGGCATCGCCATCCGCCGCTGGCGGCGCCCAATGGAGGCCGCCGATTTTGGCCATACGCCCGGCATGTTCGTGCTGTTGACAGGTCTGGTCTTCTTCGCCTGGGGCGAGATCTACAGCCTCTTTTCCCCGACCTGCGCCGACACTTTCGGCACGAAATGCACAGCCGCGAATGCGGGTTGCTCCACATGTCGACGGGTGCATGCGGCGCTTATGCCGCACTCAAAGTGAATACCGACGCTCCCATTTCAAATCGATGCCGTTCCTTTACACAGCCGCCTTTTGAGGGTGTCTTCGCTTCCTCGATAACTTCTTGCCACGGGGCACTCCCTTTCTCATTTCTGACTCCATTATCGAGTAATCTTGCGCGACCATCGGATATTTCGCCGGCAAGCCCCACTTTGCGCGGTAAGCATCAGGCGTCAGCCCATGTGTTCTCAGATGCTTTTGCAAGCACTTGAATTTCTTTCCATCTTCCAAACACACAAGGTAATCTCGTGCAATCGAATGCTCAATGGGAACCGCGGGCTCCTGCATGGTTTGAGTCGGGGCCGCGCTCCCTTCATTTGGCAACAAATCGACTACCCTTAAATCTGACATGATTGAGCCCTTCGCTGAAGTGAGCCGATTTCACTGTGCTAACCTCATACCCTGCACCGTAAACGGAAAGACAGGGCAACTCCTTTCTTGTCGCCGCCTTGATGAGTTGCGTTTCTCTCCTCTACGCCACAGCCGAACAGGCAGGCGGGACCGCTTTCGTTGCCGTTATGGCCTTCGCGGCGTTTCCTGCCTCCAAAATGCGCCCCACGGCTTTCCTATTAAACGTCACTGCCGCGGGCTACGCCACATGGCGATTGTATTGGAATGGCGCTATTGATCAAAAGCCGCTTTTGCCCCTGACGCTTTCGTCAATGGGAATGGCCTGCCTGTTTTGGATGACCGAGAGTATTTCGCGCTGATGGGTCTATTGCTGGTCGTCGCCGTGCTGATGGAATTCAAGCGTGGAGCCGACGCTCGCACCTTAGACGGCGATTCGGCCGACCGCGGCAAAAAAGAAAGCCCGGCCAAGAGGCCGGACTCTCTTCGAAAGAAAGCTCGGGAGGCGCCCAAGAGACGCTCCCGATCCCGGATCAATATTTAGCGACGATCGGCTCCGAAGGGACCGAATTAAAGTGATAGTTCACGCCCATGCGGATGACATGTCCATCGAACAGGCCCGTGTGCCCCGCGACCGAGCCGCCGGAGGTGCTGGTATAGAACAATGGGCCCACGTTCGCCGTGTTGGCCGTGCCCAGGTCATAGTAAAGATACTCGGCCTTGACGGTCCATTTCGGGTTGAACATCCACTCGACGCCGGCGCCCGCCGACGAGCCGAGACGCATGTCGTCATATCCAAGCCAACTGCCGCCCTGATAGAGAACTGGCTTGAGCGCGGGGCTGAAGTAGGTCGCCCTGCCTTGTCGAGGCTTGTGCCGGCGACGGCGGAGACTGTTTCATGGCTCGCTCCCCATGCATGAGGCTCTGACCGATTCCTCGGTCAATCCTCGTTGTTGCATGCCGCGGAACGAGCCACCCTAAAAAGGACATGGCGTCTCAGACACTTCCCGACCTGAAAAGCAAAAAATCGCTCACGCGCTCAGACCGAAGCAAAGTGCATTGAACAGCCCTGGCGCCCGCCATGAGGGCGGCTCTCGCGAGCCGCCCGAGGGAAGCCGTCAGTATTTGGCGAGCAGCGGCGCGGGCGCGAAGCCGTTTAAATGATAGTTCACGCCGAGGCGGACGACATTGCCGTCGAAATCGGCCCTGACGCCCGCCGAGGACAAAGCGTGCGCCTTGGTGTTGGAGTACCAGAGCGGGCCGATGTTGGCGGTGTTCGCCGTGCCGAGATCGTAGTAGAGATATTCGGCCTTGACGCTCCATTTGGGATTGAACAGCCACTCGACGCCGGCGCCGGCCGTCCAGCCGGTGTAGGTCTTGCTCGCGGATCCGGTGCAGCACGGCGCGCCCGAAGTCTGAGTCACCGTACGGCTCGCGCTCCCAAACGCGACGCCGCCCACGACGTACGGCATCNNAGAAATGCTGATTGCGGCCCGTCTGAAGATAAGTGAGCGGCGAGCCCTGCCAGGAGGCCTTGCTGCTGTTCCCGACGCCGAGCCCCGAGAGGTCCGCCTCCAGGCCCGCGACGAAGCTCTGATAGAGCTGCCTGTCGTAGCCGAGTTGCGCGCCGGCGATGACTCCCTGGCTGCCCAGGCTGACGCTGGTGGGGAGGCCGCCGTGCGCGTAGTAACCGGGGCAAATTCCCGGGC
>PLZT01000125.1 GCA_003152255.1 Methylocystaceae bacterium
GAAACCTCCGTGCAACAAGGCCGCGTCACGCAGGGGCTTGCCCAAATGTGACAGAGGAGAGGCCGGAGATTGCGCCGCCTTCAGCTCGATATTTCCAACTTGGCCAAAATCGCAGCTTCGAGCCGATCAGGCCTTATGCAGGATTTGTCCCTAAATCCCTGCCAACCCAAACCTTTCCACTCCCCGAGACTGGGAAGTTGAGGCGTGACCTTGCCTTTTCTTCATCGGAGAGCCTCTTGCGGCGCGGTAGCGCGGGCCTAGGGTGGGTTGCGCGGGCGACGCGAAGCGCCGGGGGCGCACATACAGGAAAGACTTTGCCGCCGTTAGGCGGCTCCGCTTAAAGTTATCGCCGTAGGCGATTCCGTTTAGTACGCTGCTCGTTAGGGGGAACTATGCGGGTTTGGTGCCTAGTGTTCTATGTTCTCTTCGTGTTCTAGTGTTCTAGGCCGATTTAGTGGCGTGAAAACAGCCGGTTGCGAGGCGAAAGCATAGTTGTTGGGGGAGAAAACATAGTTCTTGGGGGCGGAATCCATAGCTTTCGGGGGCGAAAAGCTAGTTCTTGGGGGAATTATCCACAGGCGGGACGGTTGAGAGAGCCTTGGATGGGCATGATGGGTTGCCGGTTTNNATAACTAGGCATAGTTCCGTGAAGGTTGGAAACTATGGAATCGACTCAGTCCGCTCAAAAATTTCAGCGCACGCTCGACGCCAAACCGAATGACGTTTCGATCGTCAAGCCCGGCGAGCTGGTCGATATTGTCGAAATGACGCCGCTCACTCTCACCGATCGGCGCATCTACAATCTGCTGCTTGCGAATGCCTGGGAGAAGATCGCCGAACCGGTCAAGCATTCGATCCCGAAACGGGAGCTGCAAAACACGCTGCACAAAGGGACGGATCGGCTTGAGGATTCCATTCGCAGGCTCATGTCGGCGATTGTCCAGCTTCGCGTTCAGGATGGCAAGGAGTGGGTGACGAAGCGCGTTCAATTGCTGGGCGGCAACGTTGTTCCTGACGCGGATGACGGCTTCATCCGATACGATTTTCAGCCGCTTATGCGCGAGATTGTGGCCGAAAGCCGCGTGTTTGCGCGGCTGCACAAGCAAATCATGTTTGCGCTGTCGAGCAAATACTCCCTTGCGCTCTATGAGATGATTCAGAAGCGCGGAAACATGACGCGCACCTATGAGGAAATGACCATCGACGAATTTCGCAGTTTCCTCGGCGTGCCTGCCGGGAAGCTCAATACGTGGATCAATTTCAAGAATTTCGCGATCCGCCCGGCCGTCTCGGAAGTGAGCGACCTCTCCGACTTCAAGGTGACGGTCGATCCGGTCAAGGGCAAGGGCAAGCAGTTCACCGGCGTGCGGCTCTCGTGGGAGCGCAAGGCGCTGCCAGAGTTGCGCGCTGTCGAGCGGGAATTGAACGCCAGCAAGGTGGGCCGCAAAGCCCGCCTCGCCGGGAAAGTCGAGGCGATGGAATTAGGGCTGCCCCCTGCCCCTCCGGCTGCGGTTCCGGCCGCCCTCATGCTGCGGCCGGATACTTTCGACAAGGTGCGCAAGCTGTGCCCGGGTTACGATGTCTATGCGCTGGAAAACGAATGGCGGACATGGGCGGCGAAAAAGCCCGCGCCGGGCAATGCCGACGGCGCTTTCATTGCCTTCTGCAAGAGTTACGCGAAGCGTCACCCGCTCTGAATTCACAAACTAATGATTTTAGAAATTCATGAATTTATGAATTCATGATTTCTTTCGGCCGCGCTTTCCGGCGATATCCTCGTCGCTCACTTCGATGCCGATCGCGCGGAGCGCCTCAAGCGTCAGGGCGCGGAGCGGTTTACGGGTTTCGGCGTGCATACGGTCAAGCTGGATGCGGACGTGCCGGGGAACGAGTACTTGAAGGGGGACTTCCGGCTCCTCGGCTGCGGCGAGCGGCGCGGCGGGAGCGATGGCAGGGGTTCGCGGCTGTTCGGGGGCATAGGGGACCGGCGCGGGCCGGTCCGGCGGCTGGCCGGACACGGTTGCCGAGGGAACGCGGCCGAGGAGTGCGCCAAGCTGTTTGCTGTGTTTGCCGCTCATGCCCGTGCGACCTTTTTGTGGGTTCCTAATTCATGAATTTCTAAATTCATGATTTCCTGTGCAATGGCCGCAATGTCGCGCGCGGCGGGGCCGTCCGGCGCAACGATGCTGGGGCTTAAGCCCTCGATCCCCGCTTCGGGGTAGGCCACGCGGTTCGCCATTTCGGCTTTAAGCAGCGGATAGCCCGCTTCGGTGAGCTGGGTGCGGGCATGCCGGGCGATGACGGTCGCGCTCATGGTCATGGTGAGCACCATGACGCAGCGAACAGGCCGCCCGACGCGCTCCGGCGTGTCATTGATTTCCTTTATCAGCCCAAAAGCCGCGACGGCCGCCTCGATGTCTTCGACAGCGGGTTTGACCGGGATAATGGCCAGATCGGTCGCGACCAGAGCGGTAATCGCCGTACGGTTTCGGAAACCGGCCGTGTCCACGATGACCGGGGCGTGCCGGCGGCGAAGCTCCTCGATGACCTCGGCGACGCGCTCCTCGGGTTCGGCGATGATGGGAACGCCGCTCATGGGGCCTTCCGGGTTATAGCGCGCCGCAAGGGTCTGCTGCGGGTCGGCGTCTACAAGGGCGGGCTTATGGCCGGTGAGCGACCAATGGGCGGCGAGACTGCGGGCGAGGGTGGATTTGCCCGTGCCTCCCTTGGGCGTGATGAGGGTGATGACGCCGAACATCGCGAGCCTTTCCTGATTTCATGAATTTCTGAATTTATAATTTCAGAAATTCATGAATTTCTAAATACATGATTCTCCTAGGGACAGCAAGAGTTTTATAAATTCATGATTTTCTAAATTCATGAATTTATGGCTTCGTTTCGCCTTTCGGGTGCTCCCGTGCCTCTCTGCTGACAAACGCATCTTCCCAAGCGCTTGGGTTTATGCTACTTTTCAAAATGCCAACAGCTTTACGAATCGATGGTCTCCGGGTCGTGATTTATCCAAACGACCATCGCCCCCCACACGTCCATGTCCTTGGGGCAGGGACCGAAGCTGTGTTTATTCTCAACTGCCCTGCTGGGCCGCCGACCTTGCGCGGGAGCTTTGGCTTCACCACTGCCGAACTGAACCGCATTGCCTCGGCTCTTGCCGCAAATCTAACCGCACTGTGTACCGAATGGGAGCGCGTCCATGCCGATAAATGATAGCGACCGCCTCGCCGCCGAAACAAAGTTGCAAACCCAATTGAAGGGCGTGCCGAAGGCTATCCACGCCCGCTATGACCGCCGGGTGTCGCGGGTGATCGTTGGCCTGGATAACGGTTTGGAGCTGGCCTTTCCGCCGCGCTTGGCACAAGGATTAGAGCACGCCACGCCAGCCGATCTTGCCATCATCGAGATCAGCCCCTTGGGGGACGGCCTGCACTGGCCCGCGATCGACGCGGATTTGTATGTGCCAGGGCTGCTACAGGGCGTGTTCGGATCCAAGAGCTGGATGGCTCGCCATCTAGGCGCCGCTGGGGGTAGGGCGCGCTCGGGCGCCAAAGTCGCCGCCGCGCGAGAGAACGGTCGCAAGGGCGGGCGACCGCGCAAGCTAGCGAGCGCGTAGCGGCCTTCCAATTTCTCCAGCTCGACGTGACTGATGGCGGCGCGTGTCGAGCTGGTTCACAACAACCCGCCTTGCCCTCCGTGTCGTGTGGATTCGGGGAAGCGGCCAATATGGCGCGTTCTATGCTCTTGTCCAGAGATGCGATCTCCTCGACGCAACCGGACACGCCATCATCGGCGGTGATCTGAAGCAAAATCTTCACGTGCATGGCGTGCCTCCTGTTGCCCAAAATCACGCCGCCGAAGCAGCGCGCGCTCGTAGGATGGTTTGACGGCTTGTGGCGTATTCGCGGGCCAGGGCGGCAATGGAGGCGCCAGCTTCCAGTTTCCGGATGACGTCCTCGCGCTGACTTTGCGTGAGGGCGCCGGGCCGACCAATAGATTTCCCTTCCGCTCTGGCGCGCGACAAGCCGGCTTGAGTTCGTTCGACGAGAAGGTCTCGCTCGAACTCCGCGACAGCGGCGATAACCTGCATGGTCATTTTCCCCGCCGCGCTTGTGAGATCGGCGCCGCCAAGGGCAAGACAATGAACGCGAACGCCGAGCGTGGCTAATCGATCGACGGTGGCGCGGACATCCATGGCGTTGCGGCCCAAACGATCAAGCTTGGTGACGACGAGAATGTCTCCAGATTCCAGCTTGTCCATGAGACGGATGAAGCCACGTCGTTGAGCGGCCGCTGTGCTGCCCGAGATCGTTTCGGAGACAATGCGTCGAGGCTCGACCGTGAAGCCGGCGGCTTCGATTTCGTGAAGCTGATTTTCGGTTGTCTGGCCTGTCGTCGAGACGCGGACATAAGCAAAGGTGCGTGGCATGAGGCCGATCC
>PLZT01000361.1 GCA_003152255.1 Methylocystaceae bacterium
TGGGATCGTCCCATCGGCGCGCATCGCTTCCGTGGTCGCCATTTCCGCCGCGGAAAGGAGAAAGGGGTCAGTTTCTAGCATGTGCGATCACAACTCCGTGTAATCGGGCGAGACTCTGAACAACGACTCGACCTATCGCCCGCCTCCGACATTATAATTGCTAGCGCAAGAATCTGGCGGAACTATGCTTTTCTACGCGAGAACATTTTTGCGGCGACACCCGTCCGTGCGCGCCGTCAAAACAATTCTTTAGGTTCATTGGCTTGACCTACGCCGCCCTTCCTCAACCCCGCGCCGCGGCCGTTCGCGGCGATAAACGCGGCGGTCGCGCAATATTTTTCAAAACCTCCGCATTAGCGCGCAAAAGCGGCGGCCGCCGAAAAGGCGGGTTCGGGTTATCTCAAAAAAAGTAATGGCTGAGGGCGAAAACGACGACCGCGGCGATGCATCTAGAACGCGGGCGATCGAATTAGCGCTGAGTCCTACCGTGGCGTCGCCTGCGTTATTCGTCGTTCTCGGCGTTCAAGTCTTCTATCGGGATGGACGCGGCCATGGAGCCGGCCTTGCGCAGCCTTACGCCCGCCCCTTCCCCGTTGTCATCGACGAAGATCACGCCAGACGATTCGAGGGCGGCACGAATGGCGGCGACTGTCCGATCTTGCGCGGCAAGCGCGCCGGGCTGAATTTCAAGCCGCTTGATCGAAGGAAGCGAGACCTTTGACGCTTCCGCCAAGTCCTTTTGTTCCCAGCGCAGGAGCGCCCTCGCGGCCCGGATTTGCTCGCTCGTCACCGTCATGATGACACCTTTAGCATTTTTTTATACTCAAGCGATTTATAGCTCCCTAAGTATTATTCAATCCCCGAGGCGTCATATTTGGAGCTGGATGCAATCACAATCCGCCAATGTCCCAACTTGCGAGAACCTCCACGGCCGGCGAAAGCCCGCGGTAGAGCTTTCCGTGCACATCGGCATCACATGTCTACTTCGAATTCTGTCATAGGCGTAGCAATTTTGAACTAATGTGGTGCTTGTGCGTTTCCAAGGCACGGCGGAAGCTTGTTGTGCAAAGGTAAAGCAGAGAATAGCAGGGGGTTTCAATGGCTGAGAGCGCTCCCTACGGCCGCAAAACTCAACGCTCACCTGCGATCTCAGAGGTTCACATATTATGGATCACCGCGGGTTTAGGTTGTGACGGCGACAGCGTCTCGATTACGGCCGCGACCGAGCCGAGCATCGAGGATATTATCCTGGGTTCGGTCCCGGGTCTCCCAAAGGTCCATCTTCATAACCCCGTTCTGGCGTACGAAGTAGGCGACGAATTTCTGGAATGGTTTCATAAAGCGGATCGCGGCGAATTGGAGAACTTCGTCCTCGTCGTCGAGGGATCGATCCCAAATGAACATTTGAGCGGCGACGGCTACTGGGCCGCGATGGGAACCGATGCGGCGACTGGCCAGCCTATCAAAACGACCGAGTGGATTGATCGTCTGGCGCCAAAAGCACTCGGCGTCGTGGCCGCCGGCACCTGCGCCACCTACGGCGGCATTCACGCGATGAAGGGTAACCCCACCGGCTGCATGGGGATCGCGGATTATCTCGGCTGGGACTGGAAATCGAAGGCCGGGCTGCCGATCGTCAACGTTCCCGGATGCCCCGTTCAGCCCGACAATTTCATGGAGACGCTTTTATATCTGCTGCGTCAGTTGGCCGGCCTCGCGCCGATGATTCCGCTCGACGACGCGCTTCGCCCGAAATGGCTTTTTGGCATGACCGTGCATCAAGGGTGTGATCGCGCCGCGTATTACGAGCAGGCGGATTTCACCCACGAATATGGCTCGCGGAAATGTCTCGTCAAAATTGGCTGTTGGGGACCCGTGGTTCAGTGCAACGTTCCGAAACGCGGCTGGATCGCCGGCGTCGGCGGATGCCCAAACGTTGGCGGCATTTGCATCGGCTGCACCATGCCCGGTTTTCCGGACAAGTTCATGCCGTTCATGGATGAACCCCCGGGCGCGCGCATCTCTTCGGTATTGGTCCAACCCTACGGGATGTTGATCCGCAATTTGCGCCAGCTGACCAATAATGCCCTGAACAGAGAGCCGAAGTGGCGTCACAACCGCGCGAACAGCACAACGGGCTACCGTCCCGACAAACCCGAACAAACCTACCCCCTCTAGGAGGCGGCAATGGACGACACAGTGTTGGGAACGGGACTCGCCGCGAACAAATCCGCTCCGAATCTCGTCGAAATGAACTGGGATCCGATTACGCGCATCGTCGGCAGCCTGGGCATTTTCACGAAAATCGACTTCGACGCCCGCCGCATCGCGGAATGCCACAGCACCTCATCGATATTTCGCGGATATAGCATTTTCATGAAGGGAAAGGATCCGCGCGACTCGCATTTCATCACGAGCCGCATCTGTGGAATCTGCGGCGACAATCACGCCACCTGCTCCGTATATGCTCAAAACATGGCCTATGGCGTCAAGCCGCCGGCGCTCGCGGAGTGGATCGTCAATCTCGGCGAAGCCGCCGAGTATATGTTCGACCACAATATATATCAGGACAATTTGGTCGGCGTGGATTTCTGCGAGCAGATGGTGAAGGAGACAAACCCGAGCGTATGGGCGAAAGCTCAATCGACCCTTGCGCCCCATTCCGCCGATCACGGCTACCGCACGATCGCCGACATCATGACCGCGCTCAACCCCTTCACCGGGGATTTTTATCGCGAAACGCTTGTCGTAAGCCGCTACACCCGTGAGATGTTCAGCCTGATGGAGGGGCGCCATGTGCATCCCTCCACGCTCTATCCTGGCGGCGTCGGCACGACGCCTTCGGTGCAATTGTTCACCGACTACCTCATGCGCCTCGTCAAATATGTGGAATTCATGAAGAAATGCGTGCCCTTGCACGATGATCTCTTCGACTTCTTCTACGAAGCGCTTCCTGGTTATGAAGAAGTCGGCCGCCGCCGCATTCTCCTGGGTTGTTGGGGCTCTTTCCAGGATCCCGATAAGTGCGATTACCAGTATAAAACCATGACCGACTGGGGACGTGCGATGTTCGTCACCCCCGGCGTGGTTGTCGATGGCGAGCTTGTCACGACGGATCTCGTCGACATTAATCTGAACATTCGAATTTTGCTCGGAAGCTCCTTCTACAATGACTGGGACAATTGCGAGACGTACGTAAAAACCGACCCCCTCGGCAACCCGGTCGACCAGAAGCATCCCTGGAATCAGACGACCATTCCACGGCCGCAAAAACGCAATTTCGACGGCAATTATTCCTGGGTGATGTGTCCGCGCTGGCTCGATAAGAGAACGGGCGACCACCTCGCGCTCGATACTGGCGGCGGCGCGATCGCGCGCTTGTGGGCGACCGCGCTCGCTGGGCTTGTCGACGTAGGTTACGTGAAGGCGACAGGTCACAGCGTCAAGATCTATCTGCCGAAAACAGCGCTCAAGCCGGAGAAGGAATTCGAATGGAAGATTCCGAAATGGAGCAACGCGATCGAGCGTGACCGGGCGCGAACCTATTTCCAGGCTTATTGCGCGGCTCTCGCATATCATTTCATCGAGAAAGCGTTGACCGAAGTGCAGGCGGGGCGCACAAAAACCTTCACCGATTTCAAAGTGCCTGACGAGGCCATCGGGTGCGGCTTCCACGAGGCGGTCCGCGGCGTACTTTCCCATCACCTTGTGATTAGAAATGGGAAAATCGCGAACTATCATCCTTATCCGCCGACCCCGTGGAACGCGACGCCGCGCGATATTTATGGAACGCCGGGACCTTATGAGGACGCGGTGCAAAACACCCCGATCTTCGAGGAAAACGGGCAAGACAAGTTCAAGGGCATCGACATCATGCGCGCCGTGCGCAGTTTCGACCCTTGTCTGCCGTGCGGCGTCCATATGTATCTCGGCGGCGGAAAGACGCTCGAAACCCTGCATTCTCCGATGTTTGGCGTCTCGCGCGGAAAAGCGTCATGAAGCATCTCGATGAGACGCGAGCGGGCGGCGCGCTTCGACAATGTGTCGGGCGTATGGAGACATCGATCGAAGCGCTCGAGAGCATCGGCGACGCGAACGCCCGCGGCGTGGCGAGAGACCTGTTGGAAGCCGCGTTGGACCTGCACGCGATAGCCCTGGCGAAAGTCCTGACCATTTGCCAGGAAACAGAAAATGGCGATCTCCTAATTCGCAATCTGCTCGCGGACGCCTATGTCGGCGCCGTCGTTCTGTTGCATGGATTGCACCCGCAAGACGCCGAGGCCCGCCTGCGGAGCAAACTCGCGGAGATGCGGCCGCATTGGGGCGTCCGAGGATTCCGCGTGGAACTGAGCCACATCGATCGAACCGCCGCGCGGGTTCAGGTGATGGTCTCGGATGACGCCGAGCGTGGGACGAACAAGGCTTTGGCGCTCGAGATCGAGCAAGTCCTGACCGAAGCCGCGCCCGATCTCGACGAAATCGTGGTCGAAGTTTGCGACAAATCGATTCAGACGCCAGCGTTTGCCCCGTCGAACTCTTCGAAAGTCACAGCAAATGACCGCGACAGGCAAACCGCGTAGCAATTGGGTCGCGACCGTCAGGCGCTTCGTGACGACGAAGATCCATATGGAGACCTGTGACTTCTGCGCTCAGCGCCTGCCGCCCGCGCATAAGCATCTCATCGAGCCCGCCACGCGCCAATTTTATTGCACATGCGACGCCTGCGCACTGACGCTCGAATCTGACGGAAGGTTCCGCGCGGTCTCGCCGAAAACCGAACGGTTGCAGCACTTCCATCTTACCGATCCCACCTGGGAGACGATGCAGCTTCCAATAGATATTGTCTTCTTTTTCTTGAGCGGCGAATATCTTCGACCGACCGCCATCTACCCTAGTCCAGCCGGCGGAATGGAATCCGCGCTGAGCGTCCAAGCATGGACCAGCCTCCTCGAAGCCAAACCCTCGCTCGGCGATATGGAACCGGATGTCGAAGCGCTCCTCGTCAACCGCACCAAAAGCACCCGCGACTATTATCGCGTGTCCATCGACCGATGTTACGCCCTCGTCGGCCTCATTCGAATGCAATGGCGCGGCCTTTCCGGCGGCTCCGACGTGTGGGACGACATCCGCGACTTTTTCGCCTCGCTGGATACGAGCGCCGAGACGAAGAACGACAAGGCCTACTTCCATGGTTGATTTGGAATTCAAGGTTGAAAGTGTCGATGTCGAAAAATACTCGGCGACGCCCCTGTTGCGGTTCGCGCTTCATGTCGTCAATAATAGCGCGGCCGCAGCGATCAAAAACATTCTCCTTTCCTGCCAAATTCGCATCGAGCCGGCGCGCCGCGGGTACGACGCCGATGAACGAGAACGCTTGGTCGAGTTGTTTGGCGCGGCCGAACACTGGGGTGGCGCGTTGCGAAGCTTGCTTTGGACGCACGCCAATGTCGCGATCCCCGAATTCGACCATGAAAGCCGCGTACAGCTGCCAGCGCTATGCACGCACGACTTTAACGTCGCCAGCGCCAAATATTTCAATGGTCTCATCAACGGCGCAGCGCCGCTGACGTTCCTATTCAGCGGCTCGGTCTTCTATTGCGAAGATGACGGATCGCTTCAAATCGAACAGATTCCCTGGACCAAGGAGACGACCTTCCAACTCCCGGCAAGCGTCTGGCGCTCCCTGATGGATCAGCATTATCCCGACAGCAATTGGCTGCGACTCGAGCGCGACACGTTCGATCGTCTCTATGCCTATAAGCGCCGCGCGGGGCGCCTGACTTTCGACGCCGCGCTCATCGATCTGCTCGATATGCATGCGAAGGAAGCCGTCCCATGATCTTCGATCGCGAAAAGGAGATCGCCGACGCGATTCTTTATGAAGGTTATATTTTGTACCCCTATCGCGCTTCGGCCGTCAAAAATCAGCAGCGCTGGACCTTTGGCGGCGTGTTTCCGCAAGGCGTCGAGGACGAAATCTCCACGATGAGAACCGAGATTTTGCTGCACGCAGACGCGGCGGCGCGGGTCGAGATTCTCGTTCGCTTTCTCCAAACACAAGAGCGCCAGGTTCGAAAGTTGAGGACCCATGCTTTGGGGGGGGGCGGTCTACGAGCGCGTCGCGGAGTTGGATGTCGAGGGTCAAAGATACGTCACTTGGGATGAAGCGGTCGAACGCGAGATCACGGCTTCGGACATTCTTCTATCCGAGGTCGTGTCGCGGCCAAGACACATAACATTTGGCGAGCCAGCGCAAGAAGCTGTTGAAACAATATTTGCACCCAGTGGGGCCGTTGCGGGAACTGTGACGAGAACTTGCCAAGCCATTGAAGGCTTGCTGGAAATCTTCGCGACGGAACTTGGCGATGGCGTTCTGCGCCTCGGTGTCGCCGTGACGAACCCATCAAGCTCCCGGAGTCGGGCCGGCTCTCTCGGGCCGATGCGCAGACTTACGCTTTTATGTCGACCCACGCGCTGATGCATACGTCGTCGGGAGAGTTTATTTCGGTCCTCGATCCACCCGCTCATCTCCAAGCAGCAGCTGAGACATGCCGCAATCAGGGGACATGGCCCGTACTCGTCGGCGAGGAAGGAAAGCGGGACAAGATCCTCTCATCGCCGATTATCCTTTACGACTATCCGAAAGTGGCGCCGAAGAGCAAAGGGCCTTTCTTTGACGGCGCCGAAATCGATGAAATGCTGGCGCTCCGCGTGCTCACCCTGCCCGACGATGAAAAGCGCGAAATGATGGCGGTCGACCCCCGAACGAAAGCCATGCTGGAGCGTTGCGAGGCGATGAACGGTCCCGATTTCGCATCTCTGCACGGAGCGCTACGGCCCGCGGAAGCTTCTCGTGCCGAGGCGCGGCCATTTGACCTTTCGATCGGCCAACATGTGCGTCTTCACCCCAAACCGCGTGGCGACGTCTTTGATCTCGCGCTCAAAAGCAGAGCGGCGACGATTTTGGCGATCGAAAGGGACTTCGACGATCGCGTGCATATCGCGGTGACGCTCATGGACGATCCCGGCGGCGACCTGGGCGCCCATGGATTTCCTGGACATCGCTTTTATTTCTCTCGCGAGGAGATCGAACCCATCAACGCTGGAGACCAACCATGAAGCGCATTCTCGTGGGAGGCGTGGGCAATATCTTCGAGGGAGACGACGCGTTTGGCGTCGAAGTCGTCCGAAGCCTGTCCGCTCGAACGCTGCCCGCGGAAGTCGAGCTCGTGGACTTCGGCATTTGTGGAGTCGACTTGGCCTACGCGCTGACTGGCGGCTACGAGATGGTTGTTTTGCTGGACTGCGCGCAATGTGGCGAAGCCCCTGGGACGATTTCGATCGTGGAGCCGAAGGAGGAACCCTCTCCCCAAAACATGGCCGCTATGGCGCATAACCTCGATCCGGCGACAGTCTTGAAATCGCTCGCCGGTCATGAAAACCTTTGCGAAAGAATTGTCCTCGTTCTTTGTGAGCCGCAAAATCTTGGCGGAGACGAAGGCGCGATGGGATTGAGCGAGACCGTGGCGGCCGCGATCAAGCCCGCCGCGGATGTCGTCGAACGGCTGGCGGGAACCTATCTTCAAGAGCGCGTGGCCGCTGGCCATTCAGTTGAGAGCATGTCTGGATCCAAGACCGAAAGGAGTGTGCAATGAGCGGTTGGGAGATCTTTTGGACCATCATTGGCCTCATCGTCATCGGGCTGATCGTGATGAACCTGCGCGACATCTATCGCTATATCAAGATCAGCATTATGTAGGGAACGTTCGCAGCGAAATTCGCCGCGACGGATCAATAAGGAACGAGCCAATGTGCCTCGGCATCCCCGGACGCATCGTCACCGTTGATAACAGCGAAGACTGTCTCGCGACGGTCGATGTTTGCGGCGTCAAGCGCCAGGTCAACGTATCCTGCATCGTCGACGACGATCATCCGGTCGACTCATGCATTGGCGAATGGGTGCTGATTCATGTCGGTTTCGCGATGAGCCGCATCGACGACGACGAAGCCGTAAGAACCCTCGAAATCCTGACGGAACTCGGAGAAGCGCAGGCCGAGGTCGAGGCGATGCGCGGCTCTTCCGTTCGATAGGCGACGCCTCGATGCATGAACTATTGATCGCCCAGGGGATCGTGACGCTCGTCGATGAAGCCGCGCGTGGGCGACGAATAGCCCGCGTCAATGTCGAAATTGGCGTCATGTCGGGCGTCGTGCCAGACGCAGTAGCTTTCTGCTTCGATCTCGTCACGGAGGGAACCTGTGCGGAAGGCGCGCGGCTCAATATCATTGAGATCCCCGCGACGGCGCGATCCGGGGAATGCGGACTGGAGTTCCCAATGAGTGATCTCTTTACCGCATGCTCCTGCGGCTCCTTTCGTAAGACGCTGCTGCGCGGCGGCGAGCTTAACGTGCGCAGCATCGAATTGGAACCACAAGAGCGCTAGGCGAAGGCCGCGTCCCGCAGCGCATCGACTTCTTTCCGCAGCCATTCATACCAGGCCTCAAATCCTTCGCCCGTGCGTCCGGAAAGGCGCAGCACGACGATGTCGGGATTGATCTGCTTGGCGTTGGCGATGGCTCGCGCCACGTCGAATTCGACGTAAGGAAGCAGGTCGATCTTGTTCAAGATCATTACCGACGCGGCGCCAAACATGGTGGGATATTTCAGCGGCTTGTCCTCACCTTCGGTTACGGAGAAAATCACGACCTTACAGCGCTCGCCGAGATCGAATAAGGCCGGACAAACAAGATTGCCGACGTTTTCGATCATGACGATGGAGCCGGCGCCGGGTTTCAAGTGCTGGAGCGCTCGGCCCAACATATCGGCTTCAAGGTGGCAGCCGGAGCCAGTGTTGATTTGCACGGCGGCGGCTCCCGCCGCCCGTATGCGCTCGCCGTCGCGCGCCGTCGCCTGATCGCCCTCGACGACGAACAGCTTAAATTTATCCTTTAGATCTTTGATCGTGCGCTCAAGCAGGGTGGTCTTGCCCGAACCGGGAGAACTGACAAGGTTGAGCGCAAGAATTTCGCGCCCACGGAACCAGGCGCGGTTTTTGTCGGCGAACGCGTCGTTCTTGGCGAGAATGCGAGTTTGAAGGGTCAGCATCTCCGCGCCAGGCGCATCATCGGGGCGATGCGGGTGAGAATGTCGGGACCCGTCGGCGTGCACATGCTCATGCCCGTGTCCATGCTCGTGAGCATGACGATGGTCGTGATCATGGTCGTGGACCCGCGACTCCATCTCGATCTCCTCCCCCGTCTGAAGATCCAGGGCCGTCGCTTTCGCTTCGCTTCCGCATCCGCAGTGTCCGCACATGGTCGCCTCTCCGTCAGCAAATTCGAGGCAATTGCTCGCCCACAAGCATATCGACGATACGCCGCCCGCCGAACACGGTCCGCATTGTCACGCGTCCCGGTTCGCCTTCCGTAACGCGTCCGATCACGCAGCCGCGCGCGCCCAAGGGGTGCGCTTGCATCGCCGCCAGCGCGGCCTCCGCCTGCCCTGGCGGCGAAACGATGACAATCTTGCCCTCATTGGCGAGATAAAGGGGATCAAGTCCCAAAATCTCGCAAAACCCGCGCACTTCGTCTCCGATCGGCGTTTGCGGTTCGTCGATCTCGATGGAGATTGCCGACGCTTCCGCGATCTCGTTGAGCACCGTGGCCACGCC
>PLZT01000061.1 GCA_003152255.1 Methylocystaceae bacterium
TGGCATTGAGCCCGGCGAACGCCGAACCGTTGTTGGCGGCTGAAGAACTAAAGGCATAGAGAACCTCGGAATATCCGTGCGGACCCGCGTTCGCCATCGATGCGAGCCCATAAGGCATGACGACCGACCAACCGGTGGGCGCGAGGATGACGAGCGGATGGATCAGCAAAACGAGCGAAACCAGGATGATCTCGGCCTTTTCGATCTTCTTGCCGAGGAACTCGGGGGTCCGGCCAACCATCAGACCGGCGACGAACACCGCGATGATGCCGTAGGAAAGCGCCGCGAGGAAGCCAACGCCCTTTCCGCCGAAGATGCATTGCAGCATCATTCCGACGAACAGCGCGAGGGCGCCGAGGGGCGTGAAGCTATCATGCATCGAGTCCGCGCTGCCCGTGGTGAACGAGGTCGTGACGGTCGCGAACAACCCACTTTGAGCAATGCCGAAGCGGACTTCCTTGCCTTCCATATTGCCGCCCGGCTGAACGAGTGTTGGCGTCGTTTCGATTCCGGCATTTACCAAGGTCGGCGTGCCCGCTTGTTCGGAGGCGATCGTGATCGGCAGGAACACGAGCAGCAATGCGCCCATGACGCCGTATAGCACCCATCCCTGTCGACGGTTTCCGATCATCTCGCCGAAACATAGGACGATCGAGGCCGGCAGAATGATCATCAAGAGCGCCTGCACAACGTTGGTGATAGGCGTCGGGTTTTCATACGGATGTGCGGCGTTGGCGTTGAAAAAGCCGCCCCCGTTGGTGCCCAGGTGCTTGATGGTTTCGAACGAGCCAACCGGCCCTAGCGCGATTGTCTGCTCCGCGCCTTGGATCGTCCGCGCCGTGACTGCGGCGTCGAGCGTCTGCGGTTCACCTTGTTGGATTAGCAGGATAGCCAGCACGAAAGCCAACGGCACGAGCACGCGCGTGGTGAAGCGAATGAGGTCCCGATAGAAATTGCCGATATCGGCGCCGCCGCTCTTGACGGTGAAGGCCCGAATGAAGGCCATCGCGACAACGAAGCCTGTCGCGGCGGAGGTGAACATCGGGAAAGTGATCGCCGCCATCTGACTGAGAATCGAGAGCGTGGTCTCGCCGCCATAGGCCTGCCAATCGGTATTGGTGATGAAGCTTACCGCGGTATTGAACGCCAGCAGCGGCTCCACGCCGGCGAAATGCAATGGGTTGAGCGGCAAATGATCCTGGAACACGAGAACCAAATAGACGATGACCGCCATAAAGAGATTCGTGGTCAGCATATGGACGGTGTAGGCCTTCCAGGTCATCGGCTCGCTACAGACCCGTTTCCCGATCAAGAGGTAAATGAAATTGTCGATCGGATCGCACACCGGATCCAACAAGGTCTTGCGGTCAGTCACGACCCGAGAGAGGTAACGACCTACCGGAATGCTGATCAGCACACCGATCAGCAGTGTCAAGGCGATTTGCAGCGCCGATTGAAGCGTCATATCAGCAGCCTAGAATTTCTCGGGGTTGATCACAGCATAGAACAGGTAGAGCACCAGCAGAAAAACGAGCACTGCCAGGAAATGAATCGGAACCATGGCGATCTCCGTCGTTTCTGGATCGACAACCCTCAGTGTGACGCCGAATTTCCTGACGACCCGGAGAACCTGTGGTCGCGCTTCGCCAACCGCGGTCGCTCGATCACATGCTCCGCGAAATTTACGAGCGCAATCATGACGAGATAACCACCGACGAGAACGACCAACATAAACGCGGCGGCGACCATGTTCGATCTCCATTAATTTGCCGAGCGGCTAACCCATTGCCACGTTTTAGCGGTTGCGATCAAATTCTCGATGTCGTCGAGTAGTCGCTGACATAAGCACTCTTCGGCATAAGGGATCAATGCGTTTTTATGCTTGTGCGCATAGCGAAATCATAAATTTCGCGCTCCATTTTGCGCGCAGACGCATTTCTTGTCCGGTCGCCGAACAAAGCTTTGATCCACGCCACGTGTTGCATGCGGCTCGGTTATTCCGCCTTATGCGGCCCCGATGAAGCCCCGCTCCAAATTTAGCTTGCGACGGGATCACCTAGCGTGACCTGCGAGGACACTCTAAAAGCGCCAGAGCAAATCCGCGGCGAAGACCGTGATATGACTCTTCGTTCCGATGGTTGACGCATTGGCTTGGAGGAGCGGCGGGTTAAACTGGAACGCCGGCGCCTTGAGCGAATTATAGAAGGCGATTTCCGGACGGATCTCGATCGTCGGCGAGAACCAGTGCTGCCATCCCATCGCGTAGTTGAAATAGTCGGTTTTCACCCCGGTGCGTTGGCCATTGATGTCGTTGAAATATTCTTAAGGAGATAAATCGTGACCATCGCCACGATATATGCTCCAGGCGAACCAGAAATATCCAGAGCTAAAAAGCAAACACGCGAGCGTTCCCCCGATTGATCCGTGTTTCGAGAGCCACATGGCGATGCCGATGAGCATGAAGCCCCAAAATCCTAACACCGCCGATATGAGAAGCTTTGCCATAGCGCACCTTCATTGCAGTTTATAGGGTTGAGCGACGACGGAGGAGGACCATACACAGGACCGCATTGCGTTCTCCACCTTCAAAAATGCCAAAGCAAATCAGCGGAGACGACGGCGATATGGCTCTTGGCTCCGATCGCCGACCAGCTGGACTGAAGCAGCGGCGGATAGCTTTCGAAAGCGGGCGCTTTGAGAGAATTGTAGAAGGCGATCTCCGGACGAATTTCGACCATGGGCGAGAACCAGTGCTGCCAGCCCATGGCGTAATTGAAATAGGCGGTCTTCACCCCGGTGCGTTGGCCGTTGATGTCGTTGAAATACTCTGCGCGCCACGAAACATTGTCGAGGGGTGAAAACTTGTAATTGAGATAGGCGACGGTTGACCATTCCCTTGCGGTGCGGGTTGCGTGATAGTTGTTAGGACAATTCGCAAGGCTCGGACCCATCGTCAAATAAACGAAAGGAGACGGGACGGACCCAAAGAACGGACTGGTCGCGCCGCCCGAGAACGGCGACCACAGCGTCGTAGCGTTCGGCACGTTGTTTTCATGCTCGTGCCAGGCTTCGATCGCGATGTGCCAGTTGTCGTCGAATTTATGAAAAAACGTGCCGCCGTACCATTGCAGATTGTTATAACCATACGTGCC
>PLZT01000118.1 GCA_003152255.1 Methylocystaceae bacterium
CCAAGAAACGAAGCGGCGCGGGCGGCGACGGCCGTCCGGGAAACTGAATGATAGGGCAGGAGCATATCCTTTCGTTAGGCTAACCTCGGCGGCCATGCGCGGCTCGCGCTCTATTCAGACGCAAGCATAAACGGCGCGAGTATAAACCAAATCGCGCCGGCGGCGTCAAATCGACGCCGGTTTCGTTTCCCGCGCTCCTGCGGGCCCCCGCGCATCGCTCGCGAGAGACCGAGAACACGGGCCTTTCCCTTAAAAAAACGCCGTTTATTGGCCGCTCGGATTTCCCTGCGCGGCGCCGGCGTCCTTTGGCGCCGCCGGCGACGTGGTTGGCTCCTTGTCCTTCGACGGGTCGCGGAAGGCGAGCGTCATCGAAATCTTGGAGCGGATCTCGTCGGCGATCGTCTTGGCGTCGCGGATTTCGCTGTCGCGCGCCGCGCGCACATTGGACAGGCGGTTGCTGAACCTGTCGTAGCTCGCGATCTGCATCAGCGTTCCCGACGTCACTTCCTTCCTGGTGGCGAGCGCCGTCAATTTATACTCCGCGTCCATGAAGACGGTGGCGGAGGTCGCGCGTCCCGTGACCGTGTCGATGATCGGCGACTGCACGCGCTCCTTGAGTTTCACGTCAAGTCTGTAGCGCGCCGGGGTCGTTTCGGAACCGGTTCCGTTGAAGGCGAAGATCAGCTCGTTTCTGACGTAATGGCCGATCCGATCGGGAATGGGCGTGATCTCGATGGCTTTGAGCTCGTCCGCGAGCGGGATGCCCATCGTCGTTGGTCCATAGAGCGGACGAATTTCGCAGGCCGACAAGCAGAGCGCCATGCCGACGACGGCCATCAGACCGCGGACGAAACCCAATTCGAACGCCTGCATGCACGCCCCCTCGCGAACCCAATTGAAGCAAATCGCGCGCGCAAACCTATCGCATGTGTCGGGACGGGGTTCAACGGCGCGCCGCTTCGGACCAAGGAGGCTGGTTCCCGAACCCCGGCCGGCGCCCCCGCGAGCGGCGAATTGAAAAGCGTACAATCGCATTGTCTTCCCCGCCAGATCGGGTGAGGCGAGACCCCCTTGCCGCCGCGCGAAGCGGGCGGTCTTCGTCGCATTCGCCGTCAGCGGCTCCATCGCGAGTCCGTCCGCCTCCGCCGTCTGCTCGAATATAACCTTGAGCCCGCTTGGAAGCGCGCAATTGGCGACGAAACTCCGCAGCCGCGCGCGGCGAACGAAGGGCGAGGGATGCGTTGTCGCAAACGCCGCGCTCTCTGATTTATAGCCGGATTCCAGATACATTCCGTCGTCGTCGGCACGGTCCGTCAGGAACTGGAACAATGCATTTCTTGACCGCAATCTCTTTTCCGGCCACGAATCACCTTCATCGCTGCTGCCAAGCGGCAGAGACTCAGAGATCGTCGTCAAAAGCAATGACGGGGACCACTAGCCCGAGGTATCGATCCCACGCATCACGGAACCGCGCGCACGCCGTCATGGACCGGAATGGAGCCTAATCCTTCGCCGACTTTCAGGTCGCCAAGGGTGCGAAATTGCAAGGTAAGCAAAAAGGTCTGATTGCGAGCTGGTTGCCCAGTGCTGACTTCCGGTTGATAAAATGATGAATATTTCAACGTCGCGGTCATGCATTCATCGTGATAGCCCACCCCAAAGCCAATCTGCGCGATCGAGAATACGGGCGCCGTGCCGGTGAGATAATTCCCGGTCAACGGGTTGGTGACCGTGAGCGTCTCATATGTCGACAGGGCGTTATAGAGATAGCGGCTCATGTCGAAGGTGACATTAGCGTTCACGAAGTAGTTTTTCGTGATGTCGTATTTTCCGTCGGCGGAAAGCCCCTGCCGGCGTACATCGAAGCCGATCACCGGCTGCGCGGCGTAATTGGCGTATTGGATGTTCAGCGTTAGCGGATCAAGTTTCCAGGAGGCCCCGAGATCGAGGCGTCGCGCCTCCAGCGAATCCTTGTCGAACCGACCCTTGGCGACAAAGGTGATTTTCGAGTCGGGCGCGAAAGCGAGACGTCCGACAATATCGGAAGCGCGCGTGTCGAGACCCGAGGAGAGCCCGACATTGGCGGCGTCGGCGGTCGAATAGGAGTTCACGCCGGCGAGCTGAATCGATTGTCCGAGCAACGCGTTGGCGAACGCCCCGTTGGCGAAGGTCATGCTCGCCTGTCCGCCGTAATTGAGGCGCGTGCCCGTTTCATAGCGGTCGTAGCCGGAAAATTTGCTCCATTCGAACAGGTTGGTGTCGTCGAACACAAGACTCTGCGCGTCCATGTTGACGAGCGAGGGGATGGAGGACTGGTTGGGTCGCGCCACCACCTGTCCGATCGGCTCGATCACCAGGCTTCCGAATTCGCCGACGCGCGCCAGCAACGGGTAACGCCACTCCATGCCAAAGCCCGGCAAGGCCTGGCCTCGAACCACCTGGTCGGACTTCAAGAACAGGTTCTGCGCGCCATTGGGAATGGGTTGCGCGGCGTTGTTGTAGGCGTCGAAAGAGCCGGTCTGATTGTAATCGAGATAGGAGCCGAAGAACCGCGCGAAGGCGAAGGGCGTCCACACGCCGCCAATGGGATCGATGAATTTTTCCTTCCAGGCGCCGCTCGCCGTCGCATGTTGATAGTCGCCGCCAACGCCGCGCAACAGACAGGTGCTCTTGTAGGGGTCGGAGGCCGGCGAATAGATCTGGCAGACGGTGTAAAGGCCGTAGACCGCGTCGAGCGTGCGGGGCTGAACCGATTCGTAATTGGCGATGCTGGCCGAGGTGCTGGTGAAATTCGCGTCGACCTCGATCTGGCCGCCAAGGCCAAACGCCTTGGCCGGATTTATGTCGAAGACGCGGTTGTAGTCGGTGATCGGATGGGTGATCGGTTGCTGCTTTTGCACGTCGTTGGGCGACAGCGCCTGGAAATAGAAGCCGCGCATGTCGAAATAGCTGCGATCGCCCTGCCCGGTCAGATAGGCCGTCGAGGAGGATTCGCGGAAGAAATAATTATCGTTCAGGCCGACGTAGCGCTTGTAATCCAGTAAAAAGTAGCGATCCGACAGGGCCGTCACGTCCCAGCCGTATTTCCACTCATCGTTGATCGTGAATTGCCCGGTGCTGCGCGCCTCGCCTCGATAACTCCGATCGCCCGCCCCCACCGGCGGCAGCGGAAACACGCTCTTATCCCCGACATGCGTGCCTTCGAGATGGATCATATAATTGCCGGTCTCGAAACGCTGACGGAACTCCCCAGTGAGAAACGGCCCTTGCTGCGAAAAATAGGTCGGCGTGATCGTCAGATCCATGTCGGGCGAGATCGCCCAGAAAAACGGAAGGCCGACGCCGACGCCCAGCGTGTTGCTTCCGTAGCTCAACTCGGGGACCAAAAAGCCGGTCTGCCGCGTCTTGGTGGGGTCGGGCCCGGACAGGAACGGAAAATAGGCGATCGGCGTTCCCAGCAGCTCGAAAGTCGCGTCTTCGTAATAGATGACCTTCTCGACCTCGTCGCGAATGATCCTCTTGGCGTTGAGCTGCCACATGCGTGGCTTCGTCGGATCGTCCTTGCACGCTTCGCAGGCGGTGTAGGAGCCCTTGTCGAACACCATGGAATCGCCGTCGGACCGCTCGCCGCGAGGCGCGCTGAAGTGGGTGTTGTCGGGCGTGTCGGCCTGCAGACTCTCGATAAATCCGTTCTTGAAATCGTCAGTGAAATCAAATCTCTCGGCGTGGATCACCGATCCATCCGTTTCGGTCAGCGTCGCGTGCCCTTGCGCGAAAACACGCGCGGTCTTGCGATCATAGACCACATGGTCCGCTCGCAGGAAACGGCCATTGTAATAAATCTGCACGTCGCCATTGGCCGTGATCGTGTCCTTGTCCTCGTCGTTGACGAGTTCCTTGGCCTCGACCACCATTCGCGCCGGCGGCGCATTGTCCGGCGGCGCGGCCCATGCCGGCGGCGGCGACGCGATCGGCGCGGCGAGCAGCGCCACGCCCAATCCAAGGATGGATAGGGCCAAACGGCCGCGCATGGGGCGGGCGCCCATGCTCGGCGCCGGCGCCGGCGCGATGGAAGGCGCGACGCGCATCAGGCGAGGATCGCGCGCTGCGTCGTCGACGTCGCGGGGGTCCATCGGTCTTGCCTCGAAGCCATCGGCGTCGACATCGCGTCGTCCCGGGCGCCAATTCGCTCGACGGCAAGCCATTCGCCGCGGAGCCGCTCGCCCCGGCAAATCGACGAGGAGAATTCCTTATCCAGCGAAGCCGTCGCCCTATCGTGTCGCATATGTCCTTACTCTACCCGTTTCTGATCAATGGAAGCCCATGATGATCGACACACATGAAGATCGACGCCGATGACAACGACGGACACGGCTCCCGCCTCCTACTCCGACATATGGAACACGCCCCATTTATACAGCATTCGCTGGCTATTCAAACAATGAGCGACTTTTATGTTTTTTATTCGTTTACACTCGAATGCGGCGCGACAACGCTCCCGATAATGATCGCCCCACCCATTGGACCGCCAAGGATCCGCGAGGGTCGACAGCGGTCATGAATTTAAGATTCCCCTAGCGGCTTTTGGTGTGAAACACTAACCCGGAAAGCCCGAAATCGCAATCCGGCGCCGGTTCGGCGACCGCGCCGCCTTCCGCTTGGATGGAAAATGGCTCAAGCGGCCCTGCTTGCGGGCGGCCTCGACCACCTGCGGCGTCCGGATCGCTACTGTGCTATCCCCCGCACCTCTCGCTTGCGACCCTCCAGCGTCTCCGCCAGCGCGCTCGCCTGCTCGTCGGTGAGCCGCCCTGCCCGCAGTCGGTCCAAATGGCCCGGGCGAGCCCGTCGAGGGTGGAAAGAGATTTCGTCCCACCAATCGCGGTCAATAAGTCCAATGGCGTCATAGCTTTCCCGTTCGGGTTGATCGCTCAACCCGCCCAGAAGGGGTCAAAAACCGGCGTAAACGCTCCCGTTAGCGGAAACGATATTTCCGCTTGACTTGGGATCTGATTTCAGGGAAATTTTTGGCTGCAACACACATGAATTCCCGGTTCGCCGGGACCCCGGCCCGCCTCCACGGCGGGTTTTGGGTTTCTAGCAGTCTGTCGGACTT
>PLZT01000122.1:0-4095 GCA_003152255.1 Methylocystaceae bacterium
GCCGAAAATGGCGGTGGGTAATTACACCCTTCCGTTCATTACTTTCATCTCACCGCCGCGCTAAATTTTCGGCTGAGCGTTTTTCAAGCATTGGTCGGCACGCACAGATTCGTCGGCAACGATCTACTGCACTGCAAATCGATGTATTGCGTTCGTAGGGTCAGACTCGTACAACTTCAAAAAATGAACGCCGGACGCCGGTCCAGGTGGGGGTCATCTGGACCAGCGACTTGCGCTATAGCGCAATCCCGCCTTTCTATTTGCATGTTGGCATAAAGGCTGATTTGTCAGAAGGGTCTGCCGGTAAGCAGGCCAACCCTTGCACGAGACTTCGGCTATTTTGCTGCTCTCCTCTTTTGGGCCTTCAATTCAGAAGGCCGACACATCGTACTATATGTGGGGCCAAGACCCACGTCTGTGCAAAACAGCTCATGCCTGATAAAATATTACCGGCTTGGCCGGAAGAGTTATAGCGACCGCAAATAATTTGTGTCGGCGGATACGATGGCGATTAGCCATCAAAGCGCCTTCGATGCGAATGCGTTTCTCGTCACCGTGCTACGCAATAGCTTTCTGTGCTTAAGATAATCAGATGACGCTTCTAACAATCCATATGGTTTGGGACATAGACCTTATATTCCCGCGCGCCCACGTTGCATGCGAAACTTCGCATGAGATTCCCCCACCCGCGATCGGAGTGGATCGTCGTTCAACGCCCATCGGATGTACTGGGCAAATTCGGCGATGCGACGGCTTTGGGTCAACCTGCGTCACGAGCGCTTCGTTCCAGCGGGTCCGCTGAACCCCAAATAGCCGCCGCGACAAACGCATCATCAGGCGGCAGTGACGCGCCAATTGCTGCCGTACGACCATGGATGAACGGACGAGCGAGTTGGGCGGAATGCCGCAATTCGATCGCCTGCCTCGCAATGCGTGAGTAGCTTCCGAAGCTACCATCGGCCACAAAGACAAGTATGTTGCGCATTCACCATTGATGAAAGTCAGTCCGCGAACATGGTGCATCTCTGACTTAACAATGGTCGGAGCAAGTAAAATGCTACGCTTCTTGGTAATTGAAGACGAATTATTCGTGGCCGCCCGTATCGATGACCTTTTGGACAACGAAGGCCTTGAAGTGATCGGGCCTGTCGGAACTCTGGACGAAGCTAAGCTGTTGGCCAGCGACGAAATGCTCGACGGCGTAATTCTTGACGTCAATATTGTGGGTGGGCGCGTCGACGATGTCGCCGACATATTGACGCAGCGCAACGTCCCGTTTCTGTTCGTGACCTCCTGTGAGCGCGACAATCTCGCCCTGAGCTATCGAGAAACGGCAGTGGTTCACAAACCATTCAAAGACGCTGATCTCATCCGGGAAGTTCGACTGCTCACGCCGAATAGGCCCGATAAATTTCCGTGAATCGGCGAACGGAGCCTCATCCAGTGAGGCGAAAGGACCGACGAGCCCTCTCTGGCGGATAAACTCCACTCTGGTGGGGCATTCGCCAACAATTCGCAATATATGGTGGGTACTTAGGCCGTCATGGGCGTCGGGTGTTTAGTCCGTCGAAGCCCTCGCCTTCGCTCTCGCTTCCGCTTGCCCCAAGCCGAGCGCCGGGGCCATTTCGCTTGAAGTCGCTTGCTATGCACGGGCACCACCTATCGCGCTTGTCCCGTCGTTTAATCGTTGGAGCGCGCGGCTTACTGGAAATCGGACGTCGTCGGAAGGCGCCAGCAGCGGAACCGGTTTGAGTAGTTTCCGAGGCTGACCGGTCGGCATCGCAGTGCGGTAGGCTCCGCAGTTCAATATCCGGGCGCGTGCAACGAAGAGTCACAATGCCGCGCCCGCTCAACGGGAGCGAAGTTTCTCATGCTTTCCAAGCTCAAGGTTCTCATCGTTGAAGACGATTTCATGATCGCTGACATGTCGGAAGATTTGCTCGTCGACGGCGGCTATGAGGTTTGCGGCATCGCCGCCACGGTTCAAGCCGCGGTGTCCCTTGGGCTACGCCATAAACCCGATCTCGCCCTGATCGATTTCCGGCTGGCTGACGGCGGGCTCGGAACGGAGGTGGCGACCCGCTTGCGCGCTACTTCCAGGATCGGCGTCCTCTACGCCACAGGAAACAGCAAGCATGTCGAAATGCAAAACGCAGAAGGTGAGGCCTGCCTCGGCAAGCCTTACAAGGCCGAAGACCTCGTGCGCGGCATGAAAATCGTCGCCGAGTTCGTCGCCACGGGCACCTCGACTTTATCGTTTCCGCATGGGTTCCACATGCTGCGTCACCCATATTCCCAACCTATGGGATAGAGCAATGGATAATGCGGCCCAGGTCAAAAGACTACTTAGGCAGCAGGCGGCGATCGCGAGCTTTGGCAGCTTCGCTCTCCGTCAAAACGATTTGCAAAAAGTGTTGATGGAGGCGGCGCGGGTCTGCGCCGACGGGCTCAGCGTAAAATTCTGCAATGTCTGCCAGTACCGGCCGGACGAGGCCGACCTCCTCATCGTCGCCGGCTACGGCTGGAACGCGGAAGTCGTCGGCCATGTTGTCAATCGGCGTTCAAAATTGACCCCCTGTTTGGTCGTAGCGCGCAACGGTAGCGCTCGCCCCGGCGGAGCTGGTCGGGGTTGCGCAGCCGGGGCGAGCGCGGGTCGGTTCGCGGTTTGATTGGGGACCGGTCAGAGGCGGTTCTTGAAGCGCCAGCTTTCGTTGCCGGTCTCGACGATATCGCAATGGTGGGTGAGGCGATCAAGCAAGGCGCTGGTCATTTTCGCATCGCCAAAGACACTCGGCCATTCGCCAAAGGCGAGATTGGTCGTGACGATGACCGAGGTTCGTTCATAGAGCCGGCTGATCAGGTGGAAGAGCAACTGCCCGCCCGATTGAGCGAAGGGCAGATAGCCGAGTTCATCGAAGACGACGAAGTCCATTCTGGTGAGATATTCCGCGAAGCGTCCCTGACGGCCCGCCCGGGCCTCGGTCTCCAGTCTTGTGACGAGTTCGACGGTGTTGAAAAATCGGCCGCGCTTTCCGGCGCGAATGCAATTTCGGGCGATGGCTATGGCGAGATGCGTCTTCCCGGTTCCCGTCCCGCCGACCAGCACGCAATTGCGTTGTTGCTCGAGGAAGCCGCCGCCGGCGAGATCGCGCACCAGCCGTTCATTGATCGGCGTGCTTTCGAAGGCGAAGTCGTCGATGTCCTTGGCCAGCGGAAGTTTGGCGATCGTCATCTGATATTTGATCGAGCGCGCGTGTTTTTCCGCGATTTCCGCCTGGAGCAGATCGCCGACAATGCGCGGTGGCTCATGCTGCCTCTTGATGCCGCTCGACATCACCTCATCATAGGCCGACCGCATGCCGAACAGCTTGAGTTCCACCATAAGATCAAAGAGCTGCGTGCGTTCCATCAAGCCGTGCTCCTCAACTGATCGTAGCGGGCGCAGTCGGCGACTGGCATGTGCCGCAGCGTCAGCGCCTCGGGCGCGTGGATCGGCGGCGGCGGCGGCGGCTCGCGGCGGCGGGCGAGAATGTTGAGAATGACGTCGGCGGAATGGACGCCGTGGCTCAGGGCTTCGGCGCAGGCGGCCTCCACGGCGGTCAGCCCGTCTTCGAGCACGGCGGCGAGAATCTTGACCATTTGCCGGTCGCCTTCGTCGCTGCCGGCAAGCTTGCGCCGCACGCGTTCGATCGCTCCCGGCAACACCCAGTCCTTGAACGGCGCGCCATTCCTCAGAGCGCCGGGCTTGCGCACGAGAACCGGCACGTAATGCCAAGGGTTGAAAATCGTCGCGCCGCGTCTGAAGGCGCGGGCATGTTCGGCGACGACGCGCCCCTTTTGCCTGATGACGATGCGATCGGCATAGGCGTGGAGAGCGACGGGGGCGCCGACGGCGCTGGCGTTGACCGAATATTTGTTGTTGTCGAACCGCACGAGGCAGGTCTTCGAAACCGACGCCGTCACTTCGTGGAATCCGTCGAACCGACTGCGGAGTTCCACCAGTTTGGGGCGCTCTTCCTCGAAAACCTCCCAGACCGTCTTGTCCGCGATCTCGGGATGACGATGCGCCTTGGCGTAGGCGACGCATTTGTCGAG
>PLZT01000122.1:4129-5199 GCA_003152255.1 Methylocystaceae bacterium
TGTCGTAGATGCCGCGCGTGCAGGCGCCCTTGAAGAAGGAGAAGGCGCGCTCATGCGCGTCGAAAACCATCTCCTGCGTCTCGCGCGGATAGGCGCGAACGAAAATCATCCGGCTGTGGCACAGGCGCATGTGGGCGACCTTCACGATCGTCGTCACGCCGTCGAGCAAGACGATCTCGTGGCTCCAGTCGAACTGATAGGCTTCGCCCGGATCGAAGCTGAGCGGAACATAGGCGGCAGCCGTCAGCGCTCCTTGCTCATCGCGCCATTTGCGCGCATAGCGCCGCACCGCGTCATAGCCGCCGTCATAGCCAAGGCCGTGCAAGTCCTCGAAAACGCGGATCAAAGTCAGCCGCTCTCGCGCCGGCTTCTTCGCGTTCGTCTCCAGCAAATCGTCGAGCTTTTTGGACCAAGGTCCGAGCTTGGGCAGCGGTTGAGTATCGCGCCCGCAAACAAATGACGTCTCTTCCGAGCGCAACGCCTTACGGACGGTGTTCCTTGAAATGCCCAGATCGCGAACGATCTCCTTGATCGTCTTGCCTTTGACGAAATGTTCTCGCCGGATCCGTCCTATCGTCTCCACTATCAACATCCCCCACCGCCTGCTCGTTCAACCAAAACGACCAGACTGTCCAAGCCACACTGGAGGGGGTCAATTTTCGACGCCGATCCCCCTCATATGGGGGTCAATTTTGCACGCCGAATAACAGCCATGTCGTGTCCCGGGCGGATGCAAGCTCTCCCCAGGGGCGCGCCTTCGTCACGGGCGAGCCGTCGATTTGCAACGACCTGCGCAGTGACAGCCAGTTCAAGCTGCCATCATTCAGAGCTAGCTCGGTTTGTTTGAACAATCTGGGCGCGGTTTACAAGTGGATTTCCACCCTGGTTATGCCGCAACCGGGATTGGCTGCGGCGCAATGAAGTAGGCCTCGTCCGGTGTCTGCCGGTCAAGGCTCGAATGAGGCCTCCGCGTATTGTAGAAGCCGTCGATGTATCGCCCGCTAGAGGCCCTCGCCTCTGGGACGCTATCGCAAGCGCGCAGATAGACCTCCTCATATTTGATTGTTCGC
>PLZT01000358.1 GCA_003152255.1 Methylocystaceae bacterium
CGCGACGACGAAGCAATTGCGCGAGTTGCACATCCGGCTAAATCTGCCGGAGAAAAGCTGAGCGACTTTTTGCGCCAAGAGACGAGGGAAGAAATTTCCCTCGTCGCGGGTCTCGTCCCCCGCGGGCGGGACATTCGTCAGCTATGCGCAAATGTTTTGAGCAGATCCTTCAGCGGTTCGGGTCCAACTTGCACCGGTCCAGTGAAAGGATGATCAAACGATAGGGTCGTAAGGAGAGACATAAATATCATGGCCGCCAAGATACCGGTCATTAATACTTGAGCGACAGTATTTGCCAAGCCAAAAAAGAACGTAAAGACAACCGTGAGCGTGGCGCCGATTATCAAAACACACCACATCATGTCAGGGACTATGCCGCTAGAAAGGTGCACTCGCGTTCGACGTGATTTTGTTATGTTATCAAGTTGCTTTATTAGCTCTATTGTCAACGCTTGGGCCATGGCTTCATTGGGCGCCGGAATAACAGCTCCTTTTTGTGCCCGGCCCGTAGCTTTAGTTTGTGCTGGCGCCATGTTTTGCGCGGGCGCCACGGATGCTTTTTGTATAAGTCGAATAATATCCGTATAAAGCTCGCCAAGCGCGCCGCTTACCTCCTCGCTTTCCTGCTCAACTTCCATCGCTGGCCAATCTTTATCGATTGCAAGCATTAGGTATTTGCTCAAAGCCGCACGAACCGCTAGTTGATCTTGTTCCGGCCCATTAGTAAGCTGATAAATTGCATTGGCCGCAGCCCCTTCTTCAATGACCGCGACGTGCGCCTCACTAAATTTGTCCCACGCGGAAATCGTGGCCAGGGTCAAAAGCAATCCGTAGACTATGCCCACGACAGCGAATTTGAACCCCGCGACTTCGTTGTTGATGACGAGACGCTCGAGGCCAAATATGTGGCGCACGAGAATCGAACCGACCATCGCCGCGGCGGTAGGCAGAACCACAAGCAAAGCACCCGCCTTCCATGGGGAAAGCGCAGAGAAGAAAAGCAGTAAATCATGTTCCATGAGAAGCGATATCCTTCAATGATTTGATAGGACGTTGCCCGGATAAATCTTTGCGGCCAAGCAAATCCTCCCCCAATTTGACGGTCTTGGCAAGCGCGAGCCGCGCGGGCGGCGCTCCTCCAGCGCGCTCTTCCGTCAGCTCTTGCCCGCGTAGTCGCCGATCACGCGCTCCAGCACGGGGAGCGGCACGGATCCCGAGAGCAAGCCGGCGTCATGGAACGCGCGCAAATCGAATTTCGCGCCGAGCTTCCGTTTGGCCTCGTCGCGCAGGCGCAGCCAGGTCAGCTTGCCCACCATGTAGCTGCATGCCTGCCCCGGCCACACGCAGTAACGCTCTATTTCAGTCGTCGCCACGCTTTCATTGTCTCCGAGCGCGTCGACGAAATAGGCGATCGCCCGCTCGCGACTCCAGTCCCTGGCGTGCAGGCCCGTGTCGACGACCAGCCGCGCGGCCCGGAACAACGCCGCCTGAAGCTGGCCGACGCGGCCCAGCGGATCGTCATCATACATGCCCATTTCGACCGCCAGTTGCTCCGCGTAGAGCGCCCAGCCCTCGCCATAACTCGAGAACCAGGTGGTCTTGCGGATCAACGGAAGGTCCGGCATTTCGTTGGCCAGCGTGATCTGCAGATGATGACCGGGAATCGACTCGTGATAGGTCAGGGTCGGCAGCTTCCAGCGCGCCAATTCGGCGGTGTCGCGAAGGTTGATGTAGTAAGCGCCGGGCCGCGCGCCGTCGAGGGAGCCCGGCTCATAATAACCACCCGGCGACCCCGCCTCGATTTCCTTGGGGATGCGCCTGATCTCGACCCCCGCCTTGGGCAGCGCGCCAAAATAGGCCGGCAGCTTCTCGCGCACCGCCGCGACCTTCGCGTTGAGATCGGCGATCAACTTCTCCTTGGCCGCGTCGGTGTTGTCGTAAAGGAATTTTGGATCGGCGCGCAGCGCCGCCAGCCTTCGTCCAACGCTGGCGCCGCCGGCGACGTCCCGTGCGTCGAGCAAGGCGCCGATTTGCGCGGAAAGCTCGGCGACGAGCGCTAGTCCCTGTTCGTGGAGCTCGTCCGGCGAAAGCGTCGATGTCGTGCTTTCCTTCAACGACACTCGATAGTAATCCGCGCCCTTGGGCAATCTGCCGACGCCGGCGAAATGCACGGCGCTCCCGCGCAATTCGGCGAGATAGGCCGCCTGCCGATCCAGCGCCGGAAGGATTTTGCCGACATAGGCCGCCTCCGCCCGGGCCGCCCAATCGCCGGGCAAATTTTTCGCCCCGGCGCGGCGGACCAGCGATTGCACCAGCGTGGCTTTGTCGGCCGGCGTTCCCAGGAACGCCCACATCTGCACGAGGGCCTTGTCGATCGCGAAATCCGGAGGGGTGACGCCAACGCCGACGTCGTGCCGCGCCAGTTCAAGCTCCTCGTCCATCAGCCGGGCGAATTCGTCGAGCCGCGCGAGATAGGCCTCGGCGTCGTCAACGGTGTCGATCCGGTGCTTGGTGTCGAGAAAATCCGGAACCTCGCGATAGGAGCCGCTCAATTGGCTCAGCACATAGGGCTCGCCCGATCCGCCGCCGCCGTAATTGAAACTTCTGTCGCCTTCGTTGCGGACCTCGGTGGTGAACAATACGGTGTCGTAGCTTACGGCGTCGGGGCCGGGAAGAGCGGCGCGGTTAATGCTCCGCAGTTCGTTAAGCCGTCGTTCGGTGTCGGCGGCGTTCCGGGCGACCGCCGCCGGCGAGCGCTCGCTCAAACGCCGCTTCAGCCCCGCCAGTCCACCTTTGTCGAGACCAAGACTGGTGGCGAGTTCGGGGCTGCGCCGCAGATGTTGTTGGAAGAACTCGTCGAATAAGGCGCGCAGTTTCGCGCTTTCGCTCACCTGCGCCGGCGCGGCTTGATCCGCGAACGCGGGCAAGGACGGCGCCAATCCCGCGGCCGCGCCGCCAATCAACAACTCACGACGATTAAGCATGGCCAATGTTCCCTATGCGCGAGAAGCCCCGGCAAACCCTCGCTAATTTAAACAATCTAGGGCCTGTAATCAATTAGGGGA